>JAOZUK010000635.1 GCA_029938715.1 Bacteroidales bacterium
TCAAAGACCGTTTGAAGAATAATATTCAGCCTTCCTGTCTGGGATTGTTTGATGTCAGGGCAGAGAGAAGAGGTGAGAGCCCTTGATCAAAGTAACTATTGCCAGTGGGCCGCAGAAAATGATCGAGGAACTGTTTTCGAAGCGGACTCGGAATTCACTTGGGAAAATAGTCAGCCGCAAACAGGATCTTCGATTTGAACAGCTGAGGATCTTCTATGAAGAGGCTGGTTTCTCTTTGAATGAAAACTTTGCATCCAATCTGGAAATGTTGGCAGACTCGGACAAGTACAATTATATTGCCTATCTGCTTTCAGATATTAACTCTACTTCTATCAAAGTTGCCAAGTATGCATCTTTATCAAGGACTGATCTTATTGAGAACAATGAATATGGATATGCCTGTTTGATCAGGGCAGCGAAACGGGTTCTGGGGTTCCAAGGATTTTAGAGAGTTACGGAAGAGAATGCTTTACATTTTCGTAAAACTTTCTCCGGATGGTTTTCCCAATTCAAGGTGGTCAAGCAAGTGGTCAAGTTGGTGGTCAGGCAGGTGGTCAAACTGAACAAATGACAGAAAGGCAACAAGAAGTTCTGGAGCTAATAAAATCCAATCCTGCTATTTCGAGGAAACAATTATCTGAAAGACTTGCAATCAGCTTTATGAGGATGCATTACAATCTATCGAAGAGGCAATTCACTGTGATAATCTCTCAGTCAGACTTAAAGCTACTGTTTGGCTTCTTGAAAGGATTGCCAATTATAAGACAGGGCCAGTTGATCTTAGGGCTTTTTTAAAATCTAAATGCAGGAAGTAAATACCAGATATTGAAACCTTTTTTGGATTCAATCAGGAAAAGTTCAATGAATTGTGTGAGGTTAATAATATCAGCAACGATACGGTAATATAATCTACCAACTTTTAGGTTTGGATATGCTTTTGCCATCACTAAAAATTTAGGGATCAGTAAATTGATATTTTGCATATTGTTTTCCCTTTATGTTAATATCAGAGACGGTGGAAAGATTCCAAAGTTCCTTTTGTTTACGATTGAATGGAAAACAAAAACCAATTTTTATGTGAGGAAAATGGTGCTGACACAGTTTTACAGCTGGGACCAGATCTGTATCTCCTGTAACAAGTATTATTGTATCAGCTGCATTTTCTATAGCAATGTCAAACAATTGGATGCCGAGCGACACATCTGTTTCTTTTTCCTCCCATTTGATGAAACTTGATTTACAGTCTGGACATCTTATCCACTTCCTTTTAAACCTACCATAGTGGACATTAACGCCGGTGTCCTCAAGGCATTTGATGTAGGTTCTATGCCGATTTACCTTATCAGGATCATGATGTTTAGGGCAATCCGGATCAAATTTGGTTGAATAATGTTGAAGCGCAGTGAAATAATGAATGGATTCGATTGAAGCATCTTTCCCATATGCATATAAATAGGAAGAGAGGAGGCCTTTGACGTCTAACCATTTGACTTTGAGTCCTTGTCGTCGTTCAAGGTCCACAATAGATCCATACAGATTAAAACCGTCTATGACAAAAGAGATTCTCATAAAAAGAAAACCCCGAGGTCGTAACCTCGAGGCGGCTGATGATTCTTTTCACCAGGGTTGTATAATGCAAATTTAAGGCATATTAGATCAATTTCAAATAGTTACAAGTTCAAAGTCAGTAATTTAGACTGATTCTTATCGCTTTACTCCAACACATTGTAACACATTATAATAGTTTCAAAAACTATACCAA
>JAOZUK010000636.1 GCA_029938715.1 Bacteroidales bacterium
ACTAACCCACTAACCCACTAACCCACTAACCCACTAACCCACTAACCCACTAACCTAATAACTTATTAACCTATTAACCTTATTACATATGTCAGTATTAGTTTATACAGAAAACTGGGACGGGAAGTTTAAAAAGCTTTCAAATGAGCTGGTATCCTATGCCTCCGGCGTGGCCGGTATGATAGGCGGGAGCGTTACTGCACTTTCCATTGGGAATGTGGATCAGGATGAACTGTCAAAAATGGGTGCATACGGTGCGTCCAGTATCCTGAGTGTTACAGGTGCACCAGAAGGTCTGGACAACCAGGTGTATACTGCAATCATAGCTGCCGCCATGGAAAAAACCGGGGCAAAAATCCTGGTTATGGCCCAGAACAATACAGGAAAAGCCATTGCTCCCAGGTTATCTGTCAGGCTGAAAGCCGGACTGGCTTCAGGCGTTACCGCGCTACCCGAGTCTGTGGATCCGCTGGTGATCACAAAAAAAGTTTTCAGTGGCAAGGCTTTTGCAAAAGTGAAGATTCTGACCGATTCAGCCGTTCTTACGCTGGCTCAGAATTCCTATGAAATTGTCGATACAGGAGGTTCTGCAACTGTGGAAGCCTTTGATCCAGGTGTGGATGTAGCTGGAGCGAAAACTAACATCAAGGATGTGCAGAAACAGACTGGCAAACTTTTACTCTCCGATGCAGATGTGGTTGTGTCAGGTGGACGAGGTCTGAAATCTGGCGATAACTGGGGTCCGGTTGAAGAACTGGCAGAGGTACTCGGAGCAGCAACTGCTTGTTCAAGGCCTGTTTCTGATGAAGGCTGGCGTCCCCATGAGGAGCATACCGGACAGACCGGGAAAATCATTGCCCCGAACCTCTATTTTGCATTTGGTATTTCCGGAGCTATTCAACACCTGGCTGGTGTAAGCTCATCCAAGTGCATTGTGGCGGTGAACACTGATAAGGATGCGCCTATTTTTGAAGCTGCCGATTACGGGATCGTTGGAGATGCACTGAAGGTGCTGCCTGAACTGATCAGCGAAATAAAAGCAGCCAAAGCCCTTTAAGGGAACATTCAATCCATTATTTATGGCAAAGCAGATTATTTTCCTGGCTACACTATTGATCACCCTGGGGGCCTTTGGTTATACAACACGCAGGTACGTGCAGTTTTTTAAGATCACCAGGGGAGGTTTCCCTGTAAAGCAGATTGGAAGACGGTTTGGCGTGATGATGGAAGTGGCCATTGGTCAGACCAAGATCTTTCGCAGACCTGTGTTGGGATTACTGCATGCCCTGGTTTTCTGGGGTTTCCTGGTGATAATTATTGGAAGTATCGAGATGGTCATCGACGGGTTGACCGGAACAGAGCGTGTACTCTCATTCTTGGGGGTGGTATATAATGTGATCATGGCGTCAGGAGATATCTTTGCCCTGATCATAGCCATTGCCATTGTGGTATTCCTGGCCCGCCGGATATTCCTCAATGTGAAGCGATTCTCAGGAATTGAGATGAAACACATCTCCCACCTGGATGCCAACATCGCTTTGACAGTTATTCTGCTGTTAATGCTCTCCCTGTTGGGAATGAATACCTTTTATCTTCTTTCAGCCACTGGTTCAGGTCATGAGATTGTGGGAGTTTACCCCGTAAGCCATATACTGGCATCCTGGATCAATACAGGGTTACATACCAATGAAGTCCTGTACCATGTAAACTGGTGGACACATATTGTCCTTATTTTCGTTTTTGCCAATTACCTGCCCTATT
>JAOZUK010000228.1:0-3161 GCA_029938715.1 Bacteroidales bacterium
TCTTTAGTCGGAGGGCCAGTGGATAATCTTTGTAACAGGGCGCCACTCCTTTATTATCCCACCATGAAGTAAAGTACAACCGCTGGTTAGCCTTAACCATTTCGGGATAGGTAAATTTGCGGAGCACAAACCGGTAACCCATTTTCTTTAACCACCTGTTGATCTCAGGCCACCACTCTTCGGGTATGCCCGATGATTTGTTATTAAAGGAGGAGATGTGCCACTTTAATGACTCATCTATGATAAACCTGACCTCATTAATACCATAGCCTTGTTTTTCCTTCCAGCCCTTAATGGTGCCGCAAACTTCCAGGGAAACCGGAGCTTCCTTCCAGGCATCCTGCATTCCGTGATTAATAATATCCTGGGGGTATTTGTCATACATGTGGTTGAAACCGTCCTGTTCTTCAGCCCAGAACCCAAGGTCCCCAAGGCAATCAACACGCCAGCCCACATTTGCTTTCGAAAGTCCGTACTGGTTTGATTTGAGATCTGACAGCTGCATGATCAATGGAGTATGCCTGAAAGATTCGAGGTAGGCATCAACCAGTGCTTTCATGGTTGCTTCAGAGAGCAGGCTGGTATATTCTCCTTCGCCCCAGGCTCCAATGATGGAAAGGTCAACTGCATCCAGGTCAGGATGGCCATCATATCGTTTACCCATCTCACGAATGAAGTCTCCAAAATACTTTATATACAAAGGGTCTTCGTGGTCAACCTGCCAGTGTTTGACTTGTGATTGATTTAAATATGTATCCCCAACCATCTCCCGGAACCAGTCCGGCACATCAGTTTTCGGCAACTTACTTCCATAGGGAGCAACCCTGATAAGAAGCTGCTGTTTTCTTTCCCTGGCCATTTTTAAAGCTTTGTCAATATGTTCCCATTGGTAATTGCCCTGCTCGGGTTCAAGGAACCTCCAGTACAAACGAAAATAAACGATCGAGGTCAATGGGTGTTCTTCCATCTCAAGATTTCCGTCAAACTCCTGATACTCGATTGGAAATCCTTCAGTCCAACCAATCCCTTCATTCAGTTCATCCCCGTTAAACCGTTGAAAAGTCATAAATCCCATTCCGGGATTGGTCAGTACCTCATCAATTTCATGGGGTTTAACAGTGATGATCTTCTGAGCTTTTATGATGTCAAACAGACCCAGTAAAACCAATAGGATAATGAATGACTTAATTGAAGGGTTCCTGAATCTCATCCGTTTAAATTTTTCTAATTGACTTAAGCTTCCTGGTTTCGAAAAGACTAATTGTTTGTTAACTCTATCAACATGTTTTTTCCTTTGTTTACAAACACATGAGCTGGTGTATTTTTCAAGGTTGAAATTTCAAAAAGAGATAAGGTTTCTTCCAATTCCCGGAGTTTAATCTTTGCTTCCTCATCATTGGCTGCTTCAAGTTCAGAGCGTAAAACCTGAACCTTTTCAAAGTCCTGAATACCCTCCAGAAGCCTTTCGAACCTGATTGAACTTCTGCCTTCCGGATAAACAAAATAAGTGTCACCGGCAGGCCAGCTACGGAAACGAGAATCAGTTAATGGATTTTCTACCCATGAGTTATAGGCCCACCTGAGGAAACCATTAAATCCTTTACTGGCGGCATACCATCCCATGTAAGCCGACTCAGCGGGAGGCGAAAAGGTAAAATTATTTGGGTAAGGTTCAACACAACAAACATAAAAAGTAGTATGGAAACCTTTATCAGCTCTTTGGATAATATCTTCTTTTGGAATAATATGTTCTGAAGAAACACATAAATCATATAAGTCATTATTGATTTCTTCGTGGTAACCTCCTGCCAGAGTGATTTTTAATTCGGGAGCAATGGATTTAATAAATGCAATCATTTTTTGCATATCCTCGGGTTCTCGTTCGTCCATTGCTATTGTGGTAATATTTTGCCACCCTTTTTCGTTTAAGTGGGCTGTAAATTTCTGAAGAAAAGGGGTCCAGATTTCTTCATATTGTATTGTACCCGGAAGGGCTGTAACAGTTGTCTCTTTTTTTATTGATTCATCGAAATAAGTAAAGCGGTTTCCCCAGGGGATCATTGTGTAGCAATTTATTTGTGCAGTGATTCCACAATCCATAGCAAATTCAATCCAATTGTCAAAATCCTTGAAATCATATGACCATGTGTCATCTTCGTTTTTCACCCATTTTATTAACGATTCAAAGTAGTCATAAGTCTGCCCTCCCCAGGGCTTGTGTATAATACTTGCTGTAATACACTTTTGGCCGGCTTTGGCAAGCATTTTCATGAGTGGCCTTAGTAAATCGAAATGCTGCTGCGACCAGACTTCTACGTTATTGAAACGGGCAACTGCAAAAGGGTTTTGCCACAAATCAAGATGAAATGCCCAATCTATAGGTTCTGGTAATACTTTGTCCTGCACTTCAAGTTGTATGTTGAATACAACTTCTTTATGGTGTTTGGCCTCTATTGTGACGTTCCCGGTATATGTTCCGGATTCTGTTGTTGCCGGAACTTTAATTGTAACCCATACCGGCCTGACCGAATTGGCTTCAATATCAAAATATGGTATAGGGTCAAGCGCATCGGCTACAATCGAAGAATCGAAATCTGCAGGTTTACGGTGGCCACATCCGCCCGCAAACTCATCAGTTATTATGTAGCGCACAAAAAATGTATTGATATTTTCAGCCAGAATCCTATTTCCGGCTCCATCTTTTAAATCAGAAACTTTGCAATGAACTTTGTTCAGGTTCTCAGATGCCCACACAAGGAGTTGAGCATTTACTTTTTCGCCTTTCCAGGCAAAGCCTTCCCAATTGTTGGTTATTTCAATTTTGGGGAGTGTACTTTTTTCATAACGCTCATCAATGCTTCCAAAGGTTGCATGAATACCTTTATATATAGTGCTCCATGCAGCTGCATCACCAGGATTTGGATCTGATGGTTCTGAATAAGTAGTATATTTTTCCCCCTCAGTGGAACAGGCAATTAGTAGTATTGCTGAAAGAATTGTAAAATAAGTTGCGATTCTCATGGAAGTAATTTTTCAGACCGTAATCATATTAAAAGCAAATATATATATTTTGTAAAGTATTGCAGCAGCAAGTAAGGTTGCGTAAGTTAATTATTTATCTTTATCTGGCATTATCTTACAAAGGCGATATAGGAAGACAG
>JAOZUK010000228.1:3261-6288 GCA_029938715.1 Bacteroidales bacterium
AAATGAAAAGGCGAGAATTTATTAAGACGACTGCTTTGAGTTCTGGAGTAATCACTTTTGGGACAATTGATTCTTTTGGAGCAGATAGAAAGAAGAAAACGAAAATTGGCTTTATCGGCGTAGGTAATCGGGGAAGATCATTGTTAAATGCAATATTGACAATAGATTGGGTTGAAGTTCCTGCAATATGCGATATTGATCCGAAAGCTTTAGCTGCTTCACAGGCGATTATAGAGAAGCATGGACGTCATAAGGCGACCGAATATGGCAAAAGCGAACTGGATTATAAAAAGCTTGTTGAACGCGATGATTTGGATGCTGTAATCATTGCCACCTACTGGCAGTGGCATACGCCCATGGCTGTGGATGCAATGAAAGCTGGCAAATATGTGGGTGTTGAAGTTCCTGCTGCATTATCAATTGATGAGTGCTGGCAATTGGTCAATACATCTGAAGAGACAGGGTTGCCATGCATGATGTTGGAAAACTGGAGTTTCAGGCAAGATAACCTTGCTCTGCTTAACATGATAAGAGAAGGTCTGTTTGGTGATATTGTTCATTGTCATTGTGCTCATTCTCACGATTGTACCGATCACTGGTTTTTTGATTCAGAGACAGGTGAGGATCGATGGCCGGCCGAATTTCTTTTAAAATATAACCGCGATCAATATCCAACACATAGTCTGGGACCGGTATTAAGCTGGTTGGATATTCCCTGTGGCGATACATTTGACCATATTACTTCCATGGCAACCGATAGCAAAGGTATTAATGCGATGTTTATTGATAAATTTGGGAAAGAGCATCCCGGGGCCAGAAGGGAATATGCTCAGGGAGATATTGTTACCAGCATGATTCGCACAAAAATGGGTAAAACCATTATGATCAATTATGATATGCAGTTACCGCGTCCATATGACAACCGCTGGGCTGTACAGGGAACAAAAGGTATTTATAACGAACAACGCAATGCCCTTTATATTAAAGATGCCAGTCCGGAATATCATCAATGGGAACCGTTTCCACCCTATCAGGATAAGTATAACCACCGCTATTGGCAGAAAGGAAATGAATATCAGGGTGGTGGCCATGGAGGAGTAGACCTAATTGAATTAGGCTATTTTGCTGAGGCGGTTCGTGACAATACACAAACACCCATTGATGTATATGAATCGGTACTCATGAGTTGCGTTGTTGCGCTATCGGGCGAATCTATTGCTAAAGGTAGTCAGCCTGTTGAAATTCCGGATTTTACAGGAGGAAAATGGAAAACCCGAAAACCAACATTTGCGATTTAAGTAAGAGGCATATTGAGATTGATTTCAAAAAAAATTAGATGCAAGAATATGAACCATAGAACAGGAGTTGTTTTTGCGGTATTACTTGTCGCTTCAATTGTTTTGATACGAGGATGTCAACAGGGCGATCAAAACCAAAATCAGTTTGATATTGTGATATATGGAGGTACCTCCTCGGGAGTGGCTGCCGCCATTCAATCAGCCAGGATGGGTAAGACGGTGATTTTAATAGAACCGACCAGTCGCCTTGGAGGCCTTACTACTGGTGGATTGGGTCAAACCGATATTGGTAACAAGCAGGCCATTGGCGGTATCTCCAGGGAATTCTATGAGAATATTAAGCAATATTATGATAACCCTGAACATTGGAAATGGCAAAAGAGGAAGGAGTATTTCGATGGCGGACAAACCCGGACTCTTGAAAATGAAGAATCCATGTGGACCTTTGAGCCTTCAGCTGCCTTGGAGGTATATAATCATATGCTGAAAGATGAAGATATCGCCGTTGTATACAATCAGAGGCTGGACAGGGAAAAAGGAGTAACAAAAAATGAAGGTTCGTTGGTCTCTATTGCAATGGAAACCGGTGAATTGTATCAGGGCAGAGTTTTTATTGATGCTACTTATGAAGGTGATCTGATGGCTGCTGCCGGTGTAGGCTATACGGTGGGCAGGGAGGCAAACCAAAAATATGGCGAAAACCTTAACGGGGTTCAGGCCAATGATACTAGTTTAACTCTTACAGGAGCAGTATCCAGAAACGGAAGGCACCATAATTTTGTGGACGGGGTCGATCCATTCATCATAAAAGGAGATAAGCAAAGCGGAGTGTTACCGTATATTAATGTGGATGGTCCCGGGCAACCTGGAACTGCCAATAAGCAGGTACAGGCATATTGTTTCAGAATGTGCCTTACCGATCACCCTGACAACAGGATACCTTTTGCAAAACCCGAAAGCTACAATGAGCTGAATTATGAATTGTTATTCAGGAATTATGAAGCAGGCTATTCCAGGATACCCTGGATACACAGCAGAATGCCAAACCGGAAGAGTGACAGCAACAATAGAGATGGTTTCTCCACTGATTTTATCGGACAGAACTACGATTATCCGGAGGCCTCCTATGAGGAGAGGGAGAGGATTATCGAAAGGCATCGACTTTATCAACAGGGACTTATGTGGTCGTTGGCCTATCATCCCAGAATTCCTGAGAAGATCAGAACGGAAGTATCACGCTGGGGCTCTTGTAAAGATGAATTTGAGAGGGAAGATGGATGGCAGCAACAATTGTATATAAGGGAAGCCAGAAGAATGGTCAGTGATTTTGTGATGACCCAAAAGCATTGTGAGGGAATAGAAGTAGTTGAGGATGCAGTCGGATTGGCCGCCTATGGAATGGATTCGCACCATATACAGCGTTATATAACTGTGGATGGGTCTGTAAAAAATGAAGGCAATGTTGAAGCCGGCGTAAAAGGGCCATATCCCATAAGCTATCGGTCAATTGTACCCAAAGCTTCGGAGTGTACCAACCTACTCGTTCCTGTTTGCCTCAGTGCCTCACACATTGCGTTCGGTTCAATCCGCATGGAGCCTGTATTTATGGTTTTAGGACAAACTGCAGCAACAGCAGCATCCATGGTCATCGATCTAGGTATACCGGTGCAGGAGTTGAACTATAAAAATTTGAAGGAGCAATTGATGAAGGATGGGCAGAGGTTGTAAA
>JAOZUK010000637.1 GCA_029938715.1 Bacteroidales bacterium
GCATAAATAGAACCAGTAATATCGGATAAAACTGAACCACCTTTATCCCAGCGAACCTCCACAGGAATAGGGTTCTGTCGCATTTGATTGTAAGCGGGAACTTACAATGTACTAAAATTGGCAAATAAGGATGTACCAAAAATAGCAAATAAGGATGTCCATTTTTTCAAAATAAACTTACAAAAAAATCAAAGAACTCGGCACTCAATTAAAGATGGTTTTTCGGTTTTCAAGCCTATAGCTAACACCGGACAACTTGACCACTTCACATCGAAAGAGGATTCTGTCGAGCAAGGCGGTTGCAATCACTTCATCATCAAGCGTTTTCACCCATTCCTGTGGGCTTTTATTAGTTGTTACAATGAAAGAGGCCTTTTCATGAAGATGATTTATAAAATGGAAGAGCTGTACAGCCTGTTTTTTATCCAGGGCAAACATCATAATATCGTCAATAACAAACAGATTAGCCTTGAGCAGCTTGTTATATTCAATACGAGCCGATCTGGTAATGTCTTTCATGATCAGGGTTTCATTGAGTTGTTCCATGGTCCGGAAGAAGGCAGTATAGCCTTTCTTCAGAGCATCAAAACAAAGACCGCCAGCGATCATTGTCTTTCCCATACCGGCAGGCCCCATCAACACGATGTTAAAATTTTGTTCCAGCCAGAGACACTCCCTTAACTGGTTTAGTTGCTGTTTACTGATGCCACTGGGGAACGAGTGGTCATACAACTCCAGATCATGATTGAGGGGCAGCTTGGCAGCTTTAGTTCTTTTCTCCAGGTCACGCTGGCTTCTCCGAAGGATCTCGGTCTCCAGGAGGCTCAAAGAGAAATCCAGATAGCTGCATTTTTCTTCCGATGCTTTATGGATTAACTCCTCCGCCTGATCCTGTATGCCACCCAATTTCAACTGGCCGGCATAGTCCTTTAGTACTTGTGTTTTTGTTTCCATACGATTAGTTCATTAATGATTGGTAATCAGATATATTGCTTTTATCAGGGATAATCTTGTGTGCTGTCTGGTTTATTGTTTTAATCTCAATGGGTTGTTTAATGGTTTCATCTTGTGATTGTTGAGCATTGAACTTTTCTGCCACACTAACCATATCTGTCGCCCGATAGATTTTGTTGTCGACACAAAAAGTCAATGCCTGATTGACGATTTCCATATTAAACTCATTGGGGAGTTTATTTATGATCAGTAACTGGTCCCGGATATACCGGGGTTTATCTTTACGGATCTTAAGAAAATATGCTTTTGCCTGCTCAGGATCACCGAACAACGCTGCAGTCTCATCGATTAACTGATCAATGCGCTTGTCTACTTCCTTTCGAGAACTGCGTTTCCCGATTGTCTGTCCCATGCCAGAGGGATAGATTGGGTGAGTGACGATTTCCTCATTCTTGCTATTATGGATAATCAACTGATTATCATCTGTTATCTCAATGTGTACAGTTGTCTTAGGTGGTTTGTAGGTCCCCCGGGGAACCCGGTAAAAATTACCTCTATAGGAGACTACATTGTCCTTCCTCACACTGTATTCTCTCAATGCGGGATCCGGTGCAAAAGGGTCCACAATGAGCTTGAGATAGTTAAGCTCGATCAGCCACTCTTCGTGTGGTACTTTCCTGGTTTCAGAATGCACCTTGGCATTGGCTGTACGTTCAAGCCAGGCGTTACTCTCGCCCTGCAAGAACTGTATATCTATGAAAATTCGGCCCCGCAGGAAGTTGTACTTGGCGTATCTGACTAT
>JAOZUK010000071.1:0-4288 GCA_029938715.1 Bacteroidales bacterium
CGGGAAATGACCATTCGGAGAATCTCAGAAGTTCCTTCTCCTATTTCGAGAATCCTCTGATCCCGGTAGAAGCGTTCTATGGGATTTTCTTTCATCAATCCATGTGCACCATGGATTTGCAGAGCCTCATTTGCGATCTCTCTTGCAATCTCGGACGTATATAACTTGACCATGGCAGCCTCTTTTCCAAAGGGATGCTTATTATCCTTGAGCCAACAAGCCTTGTACAGTAGCGAACGGGCAAGTTCTATTTTTGTGGCCATGTCGGCCAGTTTGAAGGAGTTGATCTGGAAGTTCTTAATGGGTCTGCCAAACTGAACTCTGTTGGTGGAATAATCCATGGCCATCTCAAAGGCTCCCTGGGCCAATCCCAATCCCATGGCGGCAATGGATAACCTTCCTCCATCCAGGGTTGCCAGCATGATCTTTGAACCCATTCCCCGCTTGCCCAGCAGGTTCTCCTCAGGTACCACCACCTTATCAAATTCCACTTTCCCGGTATCGGCTCCCCTCCACATCATTTTGGACTGGATGACTTCTGTAAGGTACCCAGGAGTATCCCTGTCCACCAGAATTACCGACAACTCTTTCATCCCGTTGCCACGTTCACCAGTAACAGCCTGTACCGTAATCCCTCCCGACATGACTGAAGAGATATTGGTGATATAGATCTTTTGTCCGTTGATGGTCCATTTCCCACCATCAAGGGTGGCTGTGGTTTCCGTATTGTTGGAGTCAGATCCTGCATTTTCCTCGGTGAGACCAAAGGCCCATAATTTTTTCCCTGATGTCAATTTGGGTAAAAATCTCTCTTTTTGCTCCTCTGTTCCATAATTTACGATAGGCGCAATCCCCAGGGAGTTGTGAGCAGCCACAGTGGCAGCCTGAGATCCATCCACCCGGGCCAGTTCTTCCACTGCGATAATATAAGAAAGGGTATCCATTCCCAATCCTCCATATGCCTCGGAAAGGTTAATACGCAAAAGGCCCATGTCGAACATTTTGCTTGTTAGTTCAGTAGAGAATCCAGACTTTTCATCCAACTCCGCAGCAACAGGTTTAATCTCTTCCTCAGCAAAGGCGCGAACCTCCTCTCTCAGTTCCTGATGCTTTTCATTCAATAGTGGATCATTCATAGGGAAGCTAAAGTAAGTAATATTTGATTTGTTTCTACTTGTTGACCTATCGACACCTCTATTTGTTCAACTACTGCTCGATGGTCTGACATTATTTTATTCTCCATTTTCATGGATTCAATCACCAGAAGGGGTTCGCCTTCCTTCACATTGTCCCCAACTTTTACATTGATCTGGACCACCCGGCCATTCAGGGGAGCGAAAATCTTACCCGGTTTCTTACTCTTTTGCTTTTCATCCAGACGGATGTATCTGCGGTCGAGAATGTCCATTCGTCTGAATTTGAACAGATGTCCGTCCAGGTCCAGTAAAATTTCAGATCTGTCGGTAATGCCCCACACTTTTATGATCTGGTTTTTAACACGAATCCAGTAGTGGTGGCCATCTCTTCGTTCCAGGGATACGCTACTTTCACGTTCATTGATCCGGAGCCATATTCTCTCATTTCCTTTCTGGAGCCTGTATTTTATTTGATGGATTTTATCATCCGATTTCAGGATGATCTCCGGAAGAATTCGCCAGTGCCCGATCTGATGCCATGGGGACCTTGTCGCCACCGCACTTTCCTCCACATTGTATAGTGCAATAAATGTGGCTGCGGCCAGCAAAGGCTCCAATTCATAACTCTCTCTTTGCTGGTGAAGGGTATGTAAAATATCCCCAATATTCCGGTCGAGAAGCCTGGTATGAATCCTGTTTTCTTTGAAATAGTCCGACCTTAGTAATCCCACCAGAAAATCCCGATTGGTGGAGAGTCCTGAGATGCGAACCTCTTTCAGTGCTTTGATCATCTGTTTCCTTGCGTCCTCACGATTTTCCCCCCTCACAATCACCTTGGCAAGCAAGGGATCATACCAGGGTTCAACCAGGTTGCCTCTCCTGTATCCACTATCGATGCGTACTCCATTACCCAGTGGGAGATCGAAGCCATCAAGTCGACCGGTGGAGGGCAGGAAATCATTGCCTGGATTTTCAGCGTAGAGCCGGGCTTCTATGGCATGCCCCTCTATGGAAACCTGTTCTTGTTTGAAAGAGAGGGGATGACCCTGGGCAATGTTGATCTGCTCCTTGACCAGATCAACACCCGTTACCATTTCTGTCACCGGATGCTCGACCTGTATTCGGGTGTTCATTTCCAGGAAATAGAAATTCTGGTTCTGATCCATTAAAAACTCCACTGTCCCTGCATTGGTGTACCCAATCCCTTTAATCAGATTGAGGGCCATGGAAGTAATCTTTTCCCGGGTATATTCTGAGATAAAACCAGAGGGAGCTTCTTCAATGATTTTCTGGTAGCGCCTCTGCAGCGAGCACTCCCTCTCAAAGAGGTGTGCCCTGTTTCCATGGTGATCAGCTATGACCTGGATCTCAATGTGACGGGGTCCATCCAGGAATCGCTCCACATAGAGATCACCCGATCCGAAGTAGGTCAGTGCTTCCCTGGATGCTGCATGTGCCTCTTGCTCAAATGTATCGGCAGTTTTTACAATCCTCATCCCTTTTCCGCCACCTCCTGCTGCAGGTTTAATCAATAATGGGTAGGGGAGCTGAAGTCGTTTTTTCACAAGGGATTCCAGATCCCCCGTGATCCCTTCAAGCACTGGGATTCCTAATTCACTAGCCTTTTCTCTGGCATTTGATTTGTTACCCATCAAAGAGATCACCTCTGCTGAAGGTCCTATAAAAGAGATCCCCTGATCTACGCAGGCCCTGGCAAAATCTGCATTCTCGGCCAGGAACCCATACCCCGGATGAATGGCATCGGCCTGGGCCTCTCTGGCAATGGTGATTATCTTCTCTATATTGAGGTAGGTTTGGGAGAGATCCCCTGAACCCAATGAATATGCTTCATCGGCCTCTGTAACGAATGGAAGCTCCTTGTCGTCGTTTGAGTGAATCACGATGGCCAGTTTATCCAGATCACGAATGGCCTGAGCGATCCTCAAAGCGATTTCACCCCGGTTTGCCACCAGTATCCTATGGAATTCAAGGTTTATCATTCCACCTGGGTTTTCTTTTTTCAAAAAATGCCTTCATGCCCTCCTGACCCTCTGAAGAGGTTCGAAAACCGGCAATAAGCCGGGAGGTATATCGATCCACCTGATCGGGGTCTGTTTCACTTTCCAATCTCCTGAGCAAATCCTTCACCCCTTTAATTGCTTTAAAACTGTGAGCTAACAACTCCTGAATCAGGTGTTCTGTTGGCTCCACAAGGTTTCCATCCTCACAAATCCGTTGGATCAACCCCGCCTCCCGGGCCTCGGTGCTATCAATAGGGCGTCCGGTCATCATCCAATCTGAAGTTCTGCTATAACCCACTTTGCGCAGCACATATGGGGCTATAGTAGCAGGTACCAACCCAAGTTTTACCTCTGAAAATGTTAAAGTGGCAGATCGTTCAGCCACCACAAAATCGGAGGCTGCCAGCAGTCCGATGGCCCCTCCTGGAATATGTCCCTTTACCGAGGCGACAGTAACTGCATAGGACTCCCAGATTGCTCTGAAAAGTCCTGCCAGTTCCAGACTCTCCTTTGTTAACTGTACTTCAGATTGATTTATACCTTCCTTCATCCAGTTCAGATCGGCGCCGGAGCAGAAGTTTTCTCCCCGGGAGGTGAGGTTTATGATTTTGATCCCTTCCTCGCTATTCAGCATTTGGAACGTATTGGTAATCTCCCTGATCATCTGCAGGTCTATGGCATTTCTTACCCCGGGCCTGTTTAGTATAATGGTGGCCACGGCTCCCGTTCTTTCAAGCAATATAGTTTCTGGTTTATACAAGATATTTTTCTTTTGTCTGTGGATTCATTTTACATGCGGTACACTCCCTTGCGGCGTGCCCCGAATTTTTTATTTAGTGACATGGAGATGGAAAGGGCAAGGATTCGGCGGGTATCGGCCGGATCAATGATCCCGTCATCCCAGAGTCTGGAGGTACTGTAGTAGGCTGAGCCTTCATGTTCATACTTCTCCAGGATAGGGTTTTCAATTTTTTCTATCTCTTCTTCTGTAATGAAATTCCCTGTGGCTTCCAGTTGTTCCTTCTTTACAGTGGAGAGTACCCGCGCAGCCTGTTCACCACCCATTACTGATATTTTTGAATTGGGCCACATAAAGAGCAACCTGGGATCGTATGCCCTTCCCGACATGGC
>JAOZUK010000071.1:4388-19132 GCA_029938715.1 Bacteroidales bacterium
CCCCCCAGGAAAATGGTGCCCTGATTTTTTACAATGATGGTTTCATCGCTCATGGCAGGAACATAAGCACCTCCTGCTGTACATGAGCCCATAACCACAGCCACCTGTGGTATACCCTCAGAAGATAGCTGAGCCTGGTTGAAAAAGATCCTGCCAAAATCATTCTTATCTGGAAATACATCCGCCTGGTTGGGTAGAAATACCCCCCCTGAATCGACCAGATAGACGCAGGCCAGGTGATTCTGCAATGCAATCTCCTGAGCACGTAAGTGCTTCTTGATGGTCTCCTTGATATATGTCCCCCCTTTAACTGTGGCGTCGTTAGCAATAACCATAACCTCTTTTCCATGTATCATTCCAATACCGGTTACAATTCCGGCAGACGGAAACTGCTCTTTATACTGTCCGTATGCAGCCAGTGGACTGAGTTCAATAAAAGGGGTGTTTGGATCCAGCAGCAGGTTGATGCGGTGGCGAACCAGCAGCTTCTCCCGGGCCTGGTGCTTTTCCCTTGCGGCAGTAGCTCCTCCCATGGTTACAGATTTGAGCCTTGACCTCAATAAATCCATGAGATCTTTGTTTTCCTTCTGTCTCTCCAGAAAAGAGTCAGAGTGTATATCGATATTTGAGATCAGGGTTTTCAAAATAATTTTAGGTTATGTAGTCTTTATTTGGATCAATTTCTAACCAGGATGAGAGCCACTTTGTGCCCAGGTAAAAAGGAAGGGTGTCAATAAGAGCTGCTGTCATCTTGAAAACATAATTTGAGAGAATGAGTATGATCAGTCCATGGGTCACAGTCTCGCCCGGGGTAATGGAGATGGCATTGGTGAAAAAGTAAGTTATAAGGATTACGGCTACGGAATCCACCATCTGACTGGTCAGGGTCGATCCGTTGTTCCTAAGCCAGAGGGCTTTTCCTTTGGTAAGTCTCTTAAGGTAGTGAAACACTTGTACATCCACCAGCTGCGCCGAAATATAGGCTATCATTGATGCCATTGTGGCCATGCTGGTCCATTTTCTTACCTGGAAAAAGGTGCGATCGGGATGGTATATATCCGGTAGTCCATCGGGGCCCAGTTCTGTATGGGGTGGAAGCACACCTCCGAGCCATAGGAAAAAGAGCACCCAGATGTTCAGGGCCAGTCCTGTCCACACCACCAGATTTGCCCTGCGTTTTCCATAAAGTTCACTGATAAAATCGGTGCACAAAAAGGTAATTGGGTAGGGAAGTACACCCACAAACACCACAAATGGAATGTGAACCGTTCCAATTTGAAAAGAGAGATCGATCTGTCGGGATATACCCAAAATATTCAGAATTGCAAGTGTCCCCAGGAAGAGTCCGGACAAAATCACGAATACCAGCTCTCTACGAAAGGCAATTTTTCTGTTAATAGGGTCTGTTGAATCAAACATCATATCATGCGATATCCATACAAATATGGAATTATTCTACAAACAAATCCAAGGATTGTTCACAACGGTCAAATGTTAATTATTTCTTGTAAATGGTATTCGTTATTTCACTTATTTGTATACTGCATGAAGACTGGTATAGGAAAACTGTTACAAATTGCCCAGGGCGACAGGTCTATGATCGGAGCTTTGTTGCTTCAGGCTGTTTTCACAGGCATCTTTGTTGGTGCACTGGAACTGGAAGCCAATGCCGTTTTCCTGGAGTCGTTCGGAGCAGCGAAAGTCCCGTTGGGATTGATGATTTCAGGTGCAGCAGGGATATTAATCGCTACTGTATACAGCTATTTCAGCAAACAGTTAGGAGTCAGAGCTTTTGGGATTTATAACCTGGTTGCAGTTATGGCCATGACTGCTGCATTGATATTTGGATTTCTCCTTCTGGAGATACAGCAGCTGGACTTTGTTATTTTTGTGATAGCAGGGCCCTTGATTCTGATCACACTGTTAGGATTCTGGACCACTGTCAGGGGTTTTCTCTCTCCAAGCAGGGGCAAGCAACTCACCGGGCTCATCGATGCTACACTCATAGGCGGCATGATCCTCTCATTTATCGTAACTCCTCTTCTGGTGGGCATGGGATTCAGACTCCACAATATTCTCTATGTTGGTATGGGGAGCCTTATTATCGCTTCCGGGGCCCAGCTCTATGTGCTGAACGGAATCGGGAGGCATCACCATCGGTTCAAATCCAGGGTAAAAAGCACGGGTCCGCTTCGTCTTTTTTCGCATAAGTATACTGGATTGATGGCAGCCTTTGTGCTGATGGGGGTTTCAGTCACTGTCCTGATTCATTATGCATTTCTATCTGTAACCGGAAGCAGGTTTCCCGGCGGAATAGAGCTGGTGACCTTCCTGGGATATATTTTTGGAAGCATGATGCTGCTGGCCTGGCTGATGAAGCGGTTCCTGTTCGGTTGGGTCAAGAGGAAATTTGGTATAAAAATGACCCTGTTGCTGGCTCCGGTCATATTGCTCTTATTTACGATTCTTTCCGCCATAGCAGGTGAAAGCTATGGTTTTGGAGGTGAAGCCCAATTATTCACTTACTTCTTTCTGCTGGTTGTCTTCTCAAAAATGGTTGGTCGAACACTCAAAGAATCTATGGAAGATACCTCCTTAAACGTGATCTATCAGTCGCTGGCGCCCAATGAACGTCCCAATGTCCAGTCGGGCATAGAGGGAGTGGTTAGCCAGATCGGGGTCTTCACATCGGGTCTTTTGCTGGCAGCCATTGTAGAGATCACTTTTGTGGAGGTGATTCATGTCCTCTACGTACTCTTTGTTTTTTTATTGATCTGGTTTTTTGTGGGAAGAGCCCTCTACCAGAATTACCACAGGATGCTTAAGGTGACGCTGGAGTCGGACAAAACCCGGGAAGTGGTGGATTTGACACTGGATGAAATGGTCGACGTAGATTTGCAGAAAACTGCTTTCCCTATGGAATTGCTCGAGTTCAACTCCTATTTTTTTCATTACACTTCGAGGGAGCGGCAGATTTCGTTACTCTCCCACCCCAATTCAAAGGTTCGTGCACGAATCTGGGATCACCTTTTGAATACCTCTCCCGGCTTGCCCGATCTGACCATCAGTCAGTTACATGTAAATGAGAAGGATCCGGATGTGAAAGAGAGGATTCGGAGATTGGGAAAGCGCAAGTTGCGAACCAGGTTGGGTCTGCAGGAAGCATTTATCAGGGAACGTCTGGATAAATTTTCACATGAGAAGAGCAAACCTGACAATGCCATTGGAGATGCATTTCATTCGGGGGTAGGCAATGAGATTTATGCAGCCATGTATCATGTGGCCGAGGAGCACGATAAGCGCTATTTACATGAAGTCATCTCCCTGTTCAGGGATACAGATCCCAACATTCAGAGTGTGGCCATTTCAACAGCAGGAATGATCGATACCTGCGGGAATGGGGTGAGAATTATCGATTTTCTGGATCACCCCCACCTCTATCCCGCAGCATGGTCGTCACTGGTAAAGCAGGGCGAGGGTGTTCTGGAGGAGCTTGAGACAGCATTTTCTAAACCTGAGACCAATGTGAAACTTCAGAAGCGCATTGTATCAGTGATATCTGCCATCGGTGGCGGAAAATCAGTTCAATCGCTGTTAGATAAACTGGAATATCATCATAGAGAGGTTTTTCAGTCGGTGGTGCAGGGCTTGTATGAAAACCGGTTTAAAGCCTCTGAGATTCAGCTGGCACTTATTCAAAATGCTATACTCAGGCTTGTACAGACCGGAACGTGGAATATGGCTGCCAGAATATCGGTTCGGACCGACAACCCGGGGGGCAACCTGGCCAGTGCCATCGAACATGAAATATGGGATGTGAATGAAAAGATTTTTATGCTGATGGCCATGATTTATGACCGGAGATCGGTACACCGGATCAGGTTAAGCTTGCTGGACAGAGAGAGTGCAGACCGGGGGATGGCCATTGAATTGCTGGGTCTTTTATTAAGTGAACCATTGAAGTCGGTTCTGCTCTCCTATTTTCATGATGTTGCAGTGCGGGAAAAAATTGATAAACTTCGGGAAATTTATCCCATCGATATACTGCCCATTGGAGTGCTTCTCAAAAGAATTCTTAATCGGGATGGCTCGCAAATGGGCGATTTCATTAGAATCTGCGTCCTTGAGAGAATGGGTAATATGAAACGTTTTTTTGATGAGCAGCAGATCATTGCACAAGGATTTCACCCAAATCCTAAAATTCGTGAAACCGCAGCGCAATTATTACGTAAAAATGATCCAGAGCGGTACCACATGGTTACGGAACGATTAGATTATCCTGATAACAGTTTTCCCGATCATGAGGATGCAGCTAAGTGGTATATGGATACCACCATGAAGCTAACCGCCTGGAAGTTATTTTTGAATGTGGGAATAAACGCCCTGTTTAAGCTGGTTTCGGAGATCGAACCCTTCTCGGAAGAGTTGCTTTCGGATGGGGATTTCGTGGTTCTGGCCAGGTCAGCTTCAGCGGAGAATTTTATACCCCTTTCGTTGGGAATTGCGATAATTGCAGAGCACCAGCCTGAAATTTTACAGCAAATTCGTTATCTTGCTACCATTGAGGCGTGCGAAGTATACCTGATCGAAAGGGAAAAATTCATTGAGTTGCTTTTTGATAACAGAAGTTTATTGCACGTTTTTTGTGGTTTCTTGAACCAAACCAGCCAGGTTTAGGTTTAAGAAAAATGTGATGTTGATAATGAATTGAATTATGGGTGAACCCTCAATGATAAAGACTGGCGTGCTGCAAACTAATCCATTTCCGGGCATCAGGCCATTTACCTCCATGGAGGATAAATATTTCTTTGGCAGGGATACAGTTATTTCAGATCTGATTGATTCGCTTAAAAACAACAGATTTGTGGCTCTTGTGGGAGCCACTGGAAGTGGGAAAACCTCCCTGATACAGTCCGGGATCATCCCTTCACTTCTGTCTGATGAGAAACAGGAGTGGGTTCCCATTTCCATTCGGCCAGGGGTAAAGCCAGTAGAGAGCCTCATCCGTGGATTTCAGCAGGTTTTTCCCACCAAACTCACCGAGACTGATGTGCAGAAATTTCTCAGTGGTAACCAAAACCTTGAGGATTTAATCAATGATAAAGGCCTGGGCAACCACAACTACTACCTGGTGATTGACCAGTTTGAA
Organism: Bacteroidales bacterium; assembly: GCA_029938715.1. Taxonomy (GTDB): domain Bacteria; phylum Bacteroidota; class Bacteroidia; order Bacteroidales. Next base: position 9,538 of record JAOZUK010000071.1, read on the forward strand.
GAGCTCTTCAGAAATCAGATATTTGGTCAGAAAAAGAAAAAGAATGGTCGCAGTCCGGAGGCCACCCGGTTTGTTGATCTTTTAATGGATGCGGTAGATGGAAAGAGACCAGCGATTTATGTGATGCTTTCCATCCGTTCCGATTTCATAGATGCCTGTGCGGTGTATCGTACACTGACTGAAAAGATGAACAGAAGCAAGTATCTTTTGCCACAGATGACCAGGGAGGCTCTTTCAAAAACGATACTGGGACCCATTAGTCAGGTCGGGGCCACTGCAGAAGCCGGCTTTGTAGATTACCTTTTGGATGATCTCGAAGATGTTGAGGTAAAACTCCCGGTTTTACAGCATTCCATGATGCGTACCTGGGATCACTGGATTCAGCAGGGAGATTTAGAGCGATCCATTACAATAAATAACTACCAGGCCATTGGAACACTCAGAAGTGCCCTGGGGAAGCATCTTGAAGATATTTACAAAGTCATGAACTATGCTCAGCAGACCATCTGCGAGCACATGTTTAAATCGATCACTTTCAAAACCGGAAGTCAGGAGGGATTCCGCCGGCCAGCCACTTTGAGCACCATTGCCAGGATTGCGCAATGCAGCGTCGAGGAGGTAGCCGAGGTCGTTGAGCTCTTCAGAAAACCGGGTCGCGCTTTCCTGGAACCAGGGACAGGCGTTTCGTTAGCGGCTGAGAGTCAGGTTGAACTGGCTCATGAATCATTAATCGGACTCTGGAAGAGACTCCAGGACTGGGTAGATGAGGAAGCTGAATCCATTCAGATGTACGTGAAGCTGTCGGAAGCCTCGGCCCTCTATCAACAGGGCAGGACAGAACTGTGGAGGCCACCGGAGCTCAATGCAGCTTTAAAATGGAAGAATACTCAGAATCCTACTCCAGCCTGGGGGGTGCAGTATAACTCGGCATTTGAAAGGGCCATGGTATTCCTGAACACCAGCGAGGAGGAGTTCAAGTGGAATGAGGAACGAAAGGTGATCAAACAGCGGAGAAAGCTGATCATCAATCGATCCGTTGCAGTGATGATGGGAGTGGTGGTGATCGTTCTCGCCATCGTTTTCTTTGGTTCAAAGAATGATACAAGTACTACCGATCAGGTGAATAATGCGGCAGAACCTGTTTACAGCGAGGTCCCGGATCTCAGGGTGTCTGGTACAAGTATCAATGAAGAGGTTCAGGAGGAGACTTTGCAAGAGCCTGTTTCCACACCGGTACCTGAGGTGGAAGATGATCCCGTCAATACTGAATCAACAACCAGCCGGGAAGTAGCCCGGGAGAGCACTACACGGTCACAGCCCTCAAACAATGCATCTGCTTCCAGTGCCAACCGAACTCCTGCTTCTGCTCAAACTCAGACAATCGCAGTCACTGTTCCGGCCTCGAGCCGAAGCTCCGGTACATCAAGCAGTGAATACAGGCAAAGGATGCTATCCATTGCTAAGGATGCGGCACTACAGAGTACTGAAATATCCAAAAATCCAGACTTGCAGGGACTGCTGGCATACCAGGCCTATCAACTAAACACAAAGTATGATGGAACTTATTACGAAGCCGATATCTATAATGGTCTCTACTTAGCCCTTAAAAAACTGATCTCACCGGCATACAATATATATCCAGACCTGAGAACTTCAGTGAAGGATATTAAATGGCTCGACAGAACAGGTAGTCTCCTGGTGGCCAGCAGTGACGGATCTGTAAAAATCCTCTCCGGCAATATTGCTGATAAATCCTCTCAGATTAATCTTGCTGGTACTGCTCTGAACAATGAGTGCCTCTCCATTAGTCCCGACGAAACAGTTGCTGCTGTAGGAACCAACGGTGGTGGTCTGCTGTTTATCGAACTGGAAAACAGGGGTAGTGTTATTCATCGCAGCACGGATCAGGGGAATATAGTACTCTTTCTTGCGAACCTGGGGAAAACAGGAAGCTTTATTTCTGCAGGAACGGAAAACAGGATCCTGAAATGGGATTATAGCAGCTATTCCAGCTCTACCCTGGTATCTACCTCAGCAAGACTTTCAGCATTAGCCGCCTCCGTTGATGGTCACCGGGCTTCTTTTGGGACTCGTGATGGTAAGGTCTTTGAGTTGGATGTGGATGATCCGGCAAGCATAAGAGAGGTAGGAGATTTTGGCCGAAACCATGTAAAATCATTGGCATACAGTCCCAGTGGCCGATACCTGGTTGCTGGTCTTCTGGATGGTACAATACGTGTGTTAGCCGGAGATAGCAGAAGGAGTGCCGCTACTTTAAGAGGACCCGGAGCCCGGGTTACCGATATAAGCTATAGTACGGATGGAAGATTTTTGGCCGCTGCATCTCACGATGGAAATGTGTACCTTTGGAACACCTCTAACTGGGGAAATCCACCCATGGTTTTCTCTGAAAACAATGGATTTGTCCTCGCTGTTTGTTTCAGTAAAAATAGTAGTTATTTTTACAGCGGGAGTGTGGATTATCCACGCTTTATAGGGAGGCCATCAGAACCTGCAGAAATGGCCAGAGATTTTTGTGCACTCATTGGACGGAATCTGACAGAAACAGAGTGGGATGAGTATTTTGGAGCGGATATCCCTTATGAAAAAACCTGCCCGGGTTTGAATTAATAAAAGCAATCTAATATGCGTAAATGGATTTTCATTTTTTTCCCTCTGATCTTTGTGTATCTCTCTTCAGAGGCGCAGGAAAATGTGGGTTGTAACCAGCTACTGGCTGATGCCAGGGAAGCCTATTCGGCAGGTATGGTGGAAATTGTACCGGAATTACTTCTTCCCTGCCTTGAACCGGGAGGATTAACAGGCACTCCAAAACAAGAGGCTTATAAACTGGTGATTAATGCCTACCTGTTCGATTACCTGCCTGAAGAAGCAGATAGCCTGATGGATCGGTTTGTTGCGGAGTTCCCTCAATACCAAACTACTGGTGCTGATCCCGCTGAGTTTACAGGGCTGTTTGAATCTCATCTGGCTGCCCTGGGTATAACCGAAGAGGTTGTCACAGAGGATCCGGCTGATACTGAACCGGTGAAGGAAAAGAGTGAAAAGAAGACTAAGATAAAAACTCCTTTCGTCTATGAGAACTCTATGGGATTTATTCTGGGTGTCAATGGATCCTTTCCACAAATCATTGAAAGGTATAGTGTTGGCAATCCTGTAAATAGTGAAGGAAGTTTTGGGATGATGCCGGGATTTCAGGCAGGCGCATTAATGAACCTGATTTTAAACAGGAGCATGGAAGCCTCATTCGGCTTATTCTATAATCAAACCAAGTTTCGGTTTACTGATACTCCGTTTCCATTTACCTCCTACGATTATGAAGAGTCACAATCTCATTTACAGATTCCTGCTTCCATAATTTTTAAGTTGAATCCTGAGACCAATGGCGCCTCTCTTTACCTGAGGTTTGGTATAGTTGGTGATTACCTGTTGTCGGCAACCGGACAGGGAACAAGAAGTTATGTGGGATCCACAGAGCAGGTGGTGGTGGGAGAAACCACCATCTCAGATTCGAGGACCCGGTTGAATCTGCTGGGTAATGCCGGTCTTGGAATGAGAATTCCTTTTGAAAAGTCATTTATGTTTATGGAAGCCGGTTTCAAAGCAGGTCTTATAAAAAGCAATAATGCAGAGAATCGATATAAGAATGATGATCTGGTCTGGTTACTCTATCATGTTGATAGCGACTATCGGGTTTTGCAGTTCAGTTTTTCTGCAGGTATGGCCTGGAACCTTTAATCTTTTGAAGTGATTGATATGAAATATAGAATCATCCTTATTGTTGCCCTGATCGGATCTTTGATATCCTGTGAAAAGGAGATATCCACAAGTCAGGCCGATAATTTTATGAAATTTTACGGAAACTACCTGAGCGGTGAGGCCAGTGATGTTGATGTTCTTGATAATGGGGGGTATGCCATGTGCGGGACCGATTCCACAAGCGAATATGGGAAACGTATGGTATTGATCGTTACCGATGCATATGGGAACATTCAGAACGGATTTCCAAAATACTTTACCAAAGAGGGATTGGAGGCGGGAGCCAACGCGGTGGAAGCCATCCGGGGAGGTCAGGGTGGATATATGCTATTTGGATATGTGGAGAGTCAGATAGATGGAACCATGGAAACTCAGAAGGATGTGTTGGTGGTGAAAGCATCCCCATCAGGAGAGGAGATCTGGCAGCGCACCTATGGTTCAAGTTTGGATGAGGTGATCCTTCATGCTACAGAGAGGAATTCATCAGGATATATGATGTCGGGATACCAGGTAAAAGACGGTGAATCGGGCATTCTGGTATTTGGGATATATGAGGAAGGAGATTCCATCCCGTTGAGTCTGATTCATTACAATCCACATAGAAAGAACTCTTCAGCAAACTATATTCTGAATTATGAGGATCGTTATTTTTGTGTATGCACCTATGATAAGATTGGTGCAGAGGGAACAGATCTTCTGATTTTGAATCTCAATGAAAATCTGGCCATTGATCAGCCTGTGACACTTACCGATGATGTGAATGAGTTTGGCATGTGTATTATTGAAGACGGCCCCGACCGGTTTCTGGTCCTTGGGAACCGGCATAATGAGCAATCAGGCAGAAAGGAGATGGTGGTCTATCTTCTGGAAACAGAAGGAATTTATATCACTAAATCAATTCAGATTGCAACCATTTCCCAGAGTAATACAGACCTTATAGGGAGACGCATTGCTAAAACTGATGATGGAAGGTATGCCATTGTTGGATCCAGACAGGTTTCGGGTTCAAGTGAGATCTTTCTTCAGTTTCTTTCGTCCGATTATGTGGTTGAGGGGAATGTGGTCTATGGAGCTTCAGGAAACCAGACCGGTGCCGATATCGAAATCTCTGAGGATGGAGGGATCGTTTTGTTAGGGACCAATGAATATGAGAAGCACAGCATGATTTCCCTTATAAAGACTTCAGATACTGGGGATCTTTAGCGCCTGTTGAACAGTAATTATTTTTGAATATGAAAAGCATTCGGGTTTCATTGGCCATCCTTTTTTTATTTTTTCTGGGAATTGAGTTATCAGGACAATTTACAGCCTCCATTGTAGCAGCTGGCGGAACAGAAGTATGTCTGGGTAATTCGGTGAAGGCCTATATCTGGTTTTCCCAGGGGAAGGCACCCTATGATGTAGTGATTAATAATAAGGACGGGGAATTTATGGTTTTGGAGGATATTGATTCGCCTTACACCGTTTATTTAAAGCCCGAATCAAATGATACTTTTTATATTGCCTCTGCCATCGATGACAATAGTGTAAGTGGAATTCCTAATGGGGAGGTTGTAGCTACCATCCATGAATCTACTCCGGTGACCTTTGACATGGACCGGACCGCATTTCTTGCTTCAGAGCCAGGCTATCTATTAAAATCGGCTCCCACAGGAGCCACTTTCTTTGGACCAGGGGTGGCCGGCAGCCGGTTCTATCCCGGGATTGCCTCCTATGAGGATTCTCCACACACCATTACCTGTACCCTTACAAATTCATTTGGTTGTGAAAGTACCGATGAAACGGACCTCTATGTGCTCTCCGGAGATGCCAGTGTATACCTTGTATCGGGCGAGGATACCATCGCAACCATTTGTGATGAGTCTGGCAGCTATCTGCTTAAAGGCAATAATGCTGATGGACTTCCGGGACTCTTTGAACTCTATGATGGTGCTGGCCTTGCGCCTCTTCTGGGATTTATTTCAGATGCAGACTCCTCCGATAATGAGGCCATACTGAATCCTGTGGGGCTGAAAGGAACCTACGATGTGGTCTATATATACAGGGTCAACGAACTGGAAGTGACAACCACACTTTCGGTGGTGGTAAATGACCTGGGCACCATCGGAATTTCAGGTATTCCTGCTAAAGTTTGTGAAACCGACGAGCCCTACCTGCTGCTCCCCGAATTGGGAATCGACGATCCAACTCCATCCTATCTCTTTAGCGGTGCCGGAGTGGTGGGCAACCAGGAAAATGGATTCTTTTTCGATCCTGGTAGCTCCGATGCTGTGGTGGGGAAAATCATGATTACACTCGAATACACTTCATCAAATGGTTGCAAAGCCAATGCTGAGACTGAAGTTACCAATCAATTTTCGCCCAAAGTCAGTTTTTCATTAAGTCCGGTATGTTTGCCCGCAAACGGAGGACTGGTTTCATTTGACAATATCACCAGTGGAAAATATGCAGTGGAAAGCTGGAGCTGGGATTTCGGAGATCCCGACAGCGGAGATGAAAACTACAGCGAATTGGAGAGTCCCGATCATTTCTATTCGGAACCAGGTTTTGTGAGCATTATGCTCACAGCATCTACCGACTATGGATGTGTGGCTACCCTAACTATGGATACGGTACTTGCCGACCAGCCGGAAGCCGATTTCACTTTGCTTAACGACTGTTTTATAAAGGGGGAGAAGACCCTGTTTCTGGATAACTCCATTTCTGCATTTGCCAATATTGATCACCTGACATGGACATTTAAGACCAAAAGTGGCGGGGTACTTGGGACCATAGAGAGTGATTCATCTGCCGAGGTTATTGAGTTCCCGTTTACTTCACTGGATCAGTACCAGGTATCTCTTGATGTGATGAATGAGGTGGGTTGTTCGGGCGATGTGACAAACCCCATTGATTTAAGACCCGTCAGAAACCTGAACTATTCTGGGTACTATGAAGACTTTAACGGAAAGGCAGCGGGATGGGAAGCATTATCTGTAAATAACCAGAGCAGCTGGGTGAGGGATGAACCCGATTTTGCAGGATTTCAACCTGAAGTTGGAGACCTGGCCTGGTATACAGATCTGCCTGAGCATATGGATGGCTACATAGAGCAATCCTGGGTTCAGAGTCCCTGTTTCAACCTGTCGCGACTATCCAACCCTGTTATTCAGTTGGATCTGATGAAGAGTTTTGTTCCCGGTATGGATGGTGCAGTATTGCAATATCAGGAATTTGCCAATGAGGGATGGACGACCATTGGTATACCCGGGGAAGGGCTTAACTGGTATAATCAATCTGATATCCAGAATACACCCGGAGGGAGTAGCATTGGTTGGGGATTAGACTCCTTTGTACCGGATACCGGATGGATTAATGCAGGTCATGCACTGGACATGCTGGTGGGCAAATCCTTTGTGAAGTTAAGGATAGCTTTGGGTTCCGGTGGACGGCAGAATTTCGAAAATCAGGGATTTGCATTCGATAACATCTTTATCGGCCAGCGAATCAGACGTTCAGTACTTGAACATTTTACTAATTCGTCCATTATAGAAGCAGCAGATGCAGATGAGGTGGTGAAGGCCTTCGTGGAGGAGCATTCGGGCATTGTTTATGATCTTCATTACCATATGGATTATCCAGGAACGGATCCAATGAATATCAATAATCCCTTTCCGCCCTCCGCCAGGTCATTTAGCACTGGAGTACCTGGAGTGCCCTATGCAATTCTGAATGGGGGTGTTGGAGATGGATATCGCTATGACTTTTCGGATACTTCCGAGGAACCAGATTCTGAGGCTCTGATCGAGGCTTCCCTTGAGATTCCGTTATTTTTTGTGAATATGTCTGTTAACTATCAGGAAGATAGTTTAAAAGGGGAGGTTGTAATAACGTGTGCCACCGATACCTTTACCAACAACCTGCAACTCTATATAGCGGTGATTGAACGAGAGCTGACTGCCTACACCGGATTAAACGGTGTCACTTCCTTCAGAAATGTGGTGCTTGATATGTTGCCCTCACCGGCGGGAAAACTACTGGGTAATGAGTGGGGTAGGGGAACCACCGACACGCTTGTTTTCCATTGGGAATACCCTGCCTATGTGGAGGATGTGGAGGATCTTTCAGTGGTGGCTTTTGTACAGGACATGAAGAGCGGGTATGTGATGCAGGCTGATGCCAAGCCCCATACACCTGGGGTAGGTATTTCTGAGAACCGTTCTCCGAAGAGCAATATGGTGCTCTATCCAAATCCGGCCCATGATCGCCTCTATATCAATTATGGAGAGCAGATTGAAAAGAGCGGAGCCTTGAAGGTGGTTGATCTTTCTGGTAAGTTAATGTTAACGAGCCCTGTTCAGCCTGGTTATCTGATTCAACAGCTGGATGTTTCTCAGCTGCCGGAGGGCATGTATATGATCTACCGGATGGAAGGAGATGAAGTAAAAGGGTACTCAAAATTTATTCGCATCCGCTGATTTAGGCTTCCTCCCTAAGGGCCTCTGCAAACATCACACCAAGATCGATAAGTTTTTGAGATTCTTCCTTATTGGGATAGAACCTGGCGGTCTGACCCTCAAACGGCACCTTTATTTTAAGGTTCTTGAGGTGGCTTTCAATCAGACCGACTGCTTCACCACTCCAGCCATAAGAGCCAAAAGCACCACCCAGTTTCCCTTTATCGCGTATGGGATTGATAACTGAGAAGAGTTTATATACCGGCAGAAGAGTATTCTGATTGATGGTGGGAGAACCTATCAGTAAGCCATCTGCTTTTACCACCAGTTCCTCCAGGTCGCCCAACAACATGGTTTCGATATCTACCAGGTCCACAGAGATACCCGACTGCTTTAATCCTGTGGCTACCAGGACAGCCATTTGCTTGGTATAGCCATAGGCCGAAATATAGGCCACCAGTACTCTGGAATCCTTGCGTATCTCCTCCAAATAGTCGGCAGCCATGCGAGCCGAATGGTCCACTTTTTCTTTCCATGTGGAGCGCAGAATGGGTCCGTGTCCGGGACAGATCATTTCAATGGGCAGCTCCTTTATTTTATCGATGGCCTTAAGCATAAACTTGCTGTAGGGCTTAAGGATTACATCAAAGTAGTAATCAAATGCTTCGGTATAATCTTCAACCAGGTCATCTATCATTAGTTCGTCGGTGTAGTGGGCACCGAAAGAGTCACAGGTAAACAGGAGGCCGTCCTCTTCCACATAGGTGTATATAGAATCGGGCCAGTGCAGGTTAGGAGCTCCAATTACACGGAGCTTTTTATTCCCAAGATCAATGACATCCCCATCTTTTACCCTTTGCGATTTAAATGGGTGTCCTACCATTTCATTCAGGTAGGTGAGTGCCTGTCCACTTCCCACCACGGTGGCATTGGGCGCCAGCTCCAGCAGGTACTTCAGTGAGCCTGAATGGTCGGGCTCGGTGTGGTTAAAAATGATGTATTCCACCTCCTCAGGATCGGTAAGAGCAAGAACCTTCTCTTTGTATTCGGGCCAGAAGTCCTCTTTAACGGTATCGATGATTGCCTTTTTTTCGGCATTAATGAAGTAGGAATTGTAGGTGGTCCCGTACTTGGTTTCCATTACAATGTCGAAAGTCACCAGTTCACGATCAAAAACCCCTATCCAACTGACCGCTTCATTAATCTGTAATACCTCTTTTTTGTCCATGAGAAAGCTTATTTAAGGCTGCAAATATAGACAAAGTACCCATAGAAAAAAAGCTGCTCTACCTAGGGCAGAACAGCTTTTTAAAACTCACAATCTGAATGTAACGGACCTTAAATCTTAAAGATTGAAACTCTATTTTTTACAATCTGAT
>JAOZUK010000071.1:19232-21186 GCA_029938715.1 Bacteroidales bacterium
AGCAGTCTGATTTTTTCTCACCTGAGCAGTCTGAGCTTTTCTTTGTAGCTTCTTTTGACTTCTCACTCTTTGTATCCTTTTTCTTAGGATCTTCGTCGTTAAGAGCAATTACGGTAAGAGCATTGCTGTTGGCTGCTATAACTGGAGCACTGATACCACCGATAAATATGGCAAGTGCTAAAATGGCTAATACTTTTTTCATGATCAATTGTTTTGTTGTTTTATGCGATTGCAATATAGGTGATCAGGAAATAGATAGATGTTAAGGGAATGTTAAAAAAAGATATGCGGATCTTTTATTTAAACCGGGCCACTGGTGTGAGTCCTCCAGTAACCCGTTGATTCAATTCAACTTTAATTTCGGTATCCAAAGGAAGAAAGAGATCGAGTCGGGAGCCGAATTTAATAAAGCCCAATTCGTTCCCCTGAACGGCTCTGCCTCCTTCACCAGTATAACACTTAATCCTTCTGGCCACATAACCAGCCACCTGCATGACCAGGTATTTTCCATAGGGGGTTGAGATTCCGGTGGAAAACCTCTCATTAAGTGCAGAGGATTTGGGATGTCGGGCCAAAAGGTATTTTCCCGGATGATACTTCACATATTCCACCTGGCCATCGGTCGGAAAGAAATTGATATGTATATCATGTATACTCATAAAAATGGATACCTGAATACAAGGTCCCTTGATGTACTCTTGCTGGTTCACCTTTTCAATAACTACCACTTTCCCATCAGAGGGAGAGACAAGGGTCTTCTCATCCTTATATTTATGCCTGCCAGGCACCCTGAAAAACCTCAGCACGAGGATAAGAATGACTCCCGAAGTAATGTAGACCAGATAGTTAAGAAAATGCAGGAACAGGGCGGATGTTACAACAATACTCACTAAAATGATTGTGATTATGGCAACAATAAGCCTTCCTTCCTTGTGAATCTTAATCATCTTAGTACGTTAATAATCTGAAATAGAAGCCATACTCCCGGTGCAACAAAAAACAGCGAATCGAAACGATCCAAAATCCCACCATGCCCTGGAAGAATTTCTCCTGAGTTTTTCAGGGATTTCTTTCGCTTTAATCCCGACTCAAAAAGATCGCCCCAAAGGCTCATGGCACTGATTAGAGATGATAGAGCCAACCAGATTCCCAGGTTGTAGGCCCCGGTTATGCTGAAAATAATCCACCCACCCAGCAGAGTAAAAAGGAATCCTCCCATAAGACCTTCCCAGGTTTTTCCGGGGGAGAGCCTGGGTGTTAGTTTGTGTTTCCCAATTAAGTTACCTGTCACATATGCAAATGTATCATTTATCCACAACAGTGAGATCACCGAGAGTGGAACCTGAGGCTGGTAGGAACTGTTCACTTCAATCCATCCCAGCGAAAAGAAGAATACAAGGGGTATGGCCAACCAGAAAAGAGAGAGGGCCGATACAGATTCGAGTCCTTTCATCAGGCTGTAAATAAGCCAGAGCGCGATGGGTAAACCTAAGAGAAAATAGTTCCAATGGAAAGTCAGAACTGGATAGGCCATGATTAGCATCACGAATCCAGGTAATGCGGAGATCCATCTATATGATGAGTTATCCTGGGGAAACAGAGCGAAGAGCTCTCTCATACCCAGAATGTAAACCAGTAGCATCACTCCCAGGAAAGGGACGGCTCCAAGCAGTATGGTACCAGCCATCAGAACGATTAACAGGATACCAGTTAGGGTGCGGAGTAGTAGCTCTTTCAATTGTCTTCAAATTCCTGGATGAGCATTTTGGCTCTGATTACATCATCGCGGTCCACAAACACTTCAATTTCCCCAAACTTGTATGCCGAGTCCTGTTTATTAACCAGGAAGGCCCGGATGTTGTGATCTGCCAGCATCTGTTTGATCAATTCAGCCAGGTAGGCTTTCTCTACTGAGTAAATATGAATCAGGTCATTTCCCATCCCTCAGCCATTC
>JAOZUK010000229.1 GCA_029938715.1 Bacteroidales bacterium
GCAATTTGAGATACTTTTGATGTAAGATCGTAGTAACAGGCCGTGCTGGTCAGGTTCCTGGGGGCATAGGTATTAATAAAAACCCAATCGCCCAGTCCGACAGCCAGGATGTGATTTTCCGACTTGTCCGTCATAAAACCGATACTCCTTTTCATATTCTCATAATGTGAGCGAAGTACCTGCTTATCACCCGAATATTGGTACATGTACCAGGGAACCCAGATATAGGCCCCGTCCCAGGCCGGACCATAGCCATCCTGTTTGCCTCCCATGGAGTAGCCCCAACCGCAGGTGGGGACAATGCCCGGCAACAAACCTGATTCTGTCTGGGCATCCTGGCAATCGTATAGCCATTTCGTATAGCCCATTTGTGGTTTAAAGGTCAACAATGCTGTTTCGGCAGAGAGGTGAGCATCTCCTGTCCATCCGTTTTTTTCCCGCTGGGGGCAATCTGTGGGATATCCCAGGAAATTACTGATGAAGGACCATTCCGAGGCATGATGTATCTTATTGATGATTTCGTTGGAACAGGAAAATGAACCTGACTGACCAAAAGAGGTATGAACCACCTTACCTGTAATATCCTCTATGCTCAGACTGCCCGGATAACCTTCAATCTGTACATATTGAAACCCAAAATAGGTGAATTTCGGTTCCCAGAGCTCCGTTCCTGATCCCCTGAGGGTGTACTCGGCCACCTGGAACTCTGTTTCGCGGTGATGCCTGTTGATGTTATACTGTTCGAGGGTTCCATTTTCTTTAAGCAACTCTCCGAATGTCATTTTAACAACTTCTCCTGAATCGCCCTTTACCTTCAACTCTATCCATCCGGCCATATTCTGTCCCATATCTACCAGGTATACTCCTGGTTCAGGAGAGTCTACAGAGACCGGAGTGATCTCTCTCATCACTTTGTTGGCAGGTATCATCTGGGCTTTCAATTGTCCAAGGGGACCTTTCTTTGCCCGCACAGGGCTCCATGACGCATCCTCAAAAGAGGGTTTGTTCCAGTCAGGGATCTCCCTGGTGGCATCGTATTTCTCACCTTGCCTGATGTCGTTATAAACAGTGGGTGAAGGGGCCGCATTCCAGCTTTCATCGGAAAGAACCTTCTGCACACTTCCATCTTCATATTCAATTTCCAACTGTAACAAACAGGTGGGCCTGTCTTTCCAGGGAGCTTTGTTAAAGCCCCAGACTGCCCTGCTATCCATATTGTACCAACCATTTCCCAGGAGTACACCCAGGGTATTCTTCCCATTTTGCAAGTGAGAAGTCACATCGTATGTAATGTAATGGACCCGGTTGTCAAAATTGGTAAAGGCCGGGTCAAGCACATGGTCACCCACTTTTTCTCCATTAATGGATAATTCATATAAACCCATTCCTGAAATATAAGTTCTGGCCTTAATAACCTGTTTTTCCACATGGAAGTCCTTTCTCAGATAGGGAGCAGCTTCGGAATAGGTTTTTGGGGCACTCCTTTCGGTTCTACCCACCTCTGACTTGAATTCAGGCCAGTTGTAAATAGCGGGTGCTTCTATCCACTGCGCTTCCCAGTCCTTTTTTTCCAGCAGGGCCATTTCCCACCAGGCATTCTCACTCCACGCTGAAGCATCCCCATTCTGGTCCCAGATCATGGCTTTCCAGTAGCACCTCTGCCTGGAATTCAGGGCTGCTCCCTCGTACACAATTTGAATGGAGTGATCCGAATTCACCTTTTCCGTATCCCAAAGGTCCCCCTCGTTTTGCTCCAGCAGGTCCGGGCTGGAAGCTACCAGGATGCGGTAAGCCGACTGGGATACATCACTTCCTTCCGACAACAGTTTCCAGGCAAACCTGGGATTGGTGACATCAATGCCTAAAGGGTTTTCCAGGTATTCGCAGCTAAGTGTTGAAATTTGCGTATTGGATTTCTGCCCGTACAGGGAACTCCCCAGCACCAGTGACAGGATTAAAATAATTGTCAGGTGATTCTTTTTCATTTGTGGCAAATTAAGTTATATGGTTAAATTACAACCATTTATATACTATTTAAATTCAGTAAAATCAAGGTCTGATTATGGTTCCATCATTTCTACGTAATTGCGTCCAGTTATTCATCTGAACATCGGGTATTGGGTACTTTGCTGCAAGTTCTTCGTTAATATCAACACCTAAACCTGGGGCTTCATTTATATGCATGTATCCATTTTCGACATAAGGAGCTCCCGGGAATATTTCTCTGAGTTTATCTGAAAAATTCACGCTTTCCTGAATTCCAAAATTCCAGACTGCAAAGTCGATGTGGGCATTGGCCGCATGTCCTACCGGTGAAACGTCACCCGGTCCGTGCCAGGCAGTTTTTACATTGAATGCTTCGGCCAGACGGGCCACTTTCATTGCTGGAGTGATACCTCCTATTTGCGAAATATGTATGCGAATATAATCAAACAGCAGGTCTTTTATGGGATCTGTCCATTCCTGAGGACTATTAAATAATTCTCCCATTGCTATTGGAACAGAAGTGGCTTGCCTTAGCAATTTAAAGTACCTGTTATTTTCGGGTGAAAATGGATCTTCAATAAAAAACGGACGATATTGCTCCAGCGATTTAATAAGATTTATGGCTTCCATTGGCTGCAAACGTTCGTGCATATCATGTAATAATTCCACTCTGTCTCCACATTCTTTTCTTGTCTTTTCAAAAATGTCAGTGGTTGCTTTTGTGTAAGTATAGGGATCCATATAATTGTCTCGCTCGAGGCCAAATCCAGCATTCTTAAAATCCGGTCTTTGAGAAAGTGCAGTAGATCCATAACCGCCCAATTGAATGCGGACATGTCTGAAACCCTCTTCCATATATTTTGTAACATTTTCAGCCAATTCACCCGGGGACTTTCCACTTGCATGGGCATAACAATCAACTGCAAAACGGCATTTGCCACCTAATAGTTGATATACCGGCATATTTGCTCGTTTACCCTTAATATCCCATAGTGCCTGATCCAAGCCACTTAATGCATTGTTCAAAACAGGGCCATTTCGCCAGTATGAACTCTGGTACGTTGATTGCCAGAGGTCTTCGATATTATCGACATCTTTTCCTACGCAAAAATCATTAAGATATTTGTTGATGGCAGCAACGACAGCATGCGCCCTTTGTCGAAATGTTGCACATCCAATGCCATATAGTCCTGGCTCGCTGGTTTCCACTTTAACAACCACCAGCTCAAGTCCATGGGGATAAGTGGCAATGGCTTTAACTTTTGTAATTCTTATTGGAGCACTTCCTTTTAGGTAGTTTTTACTCTCTTCTGCTTTTAATGGGTTTGAAACTCCTAATCCTGTTGCAGCTGCAACTGCACCAAGACTCTTAATTGCATCACGGCGGTTTAGTTTAGTTTCCATTTTCCGAAAATTTTAAGTTCAAGTGGGGTCTAAAAAATAGTTTTTTTAAGATTTGTAAAAAGAGGAAGAACCCATTTTCCCCTTATTAAAAGTATTCTCTTGTTTTGGTTGACAAGCAAAAAGAATGATGCCAGCCAACTAAATGCCCAGGTTATCCGGGATCCGGGAAATCCCATTTCTATTGCTTCTCTGAATTTTATTACTTTTTCGGGAGTATGCACGTCGCGTTCATCACGTCCAACATTTTTATCTCTGGCAACCTCTATCTGATTTACTCTGATTACCGTATTGAATGTAAGAAACCGATGTCCGGTTAGTTCACCTGCATCTTGTTTTCTTTCAGGATTAACCGAAGAAAAAGCAGAAGAAGTAATGATTAAGAAACTGATAAAAAGAATAATAAATTTCACGTGGTTATAACTGTTTTTTTTGTTAGAAAGACATAGCCTCAAAAGCTTGCAGATACAACCAATGACCAAAGTCGTTTGGATGATTGATATTATTACCTAATAATGAGGATTGGTCTTTTCTTTGAAGCACCTTAATCCATACGCTATACACATCAACATATGCACAACCTGCTTCCAATGCAGCTTGTTTTGCCGCTTCTGCATATAGTTCCATGCTGTGGCTTCCATAAGTCCACTCATCGTTTGGTGGAAATGATGAGAATATTATCACTTCGGCATTTTTCTTTTCCTTTATCATACCAACAAGTTGTATAAGGTAAGCTTTGTACTGTTCGGGAGTATTGCCCCCTTTATTATGGTCGTTCATTCCCCACCCTAATAATACCAAATCAGGCGATGTTTTTCCTATATAATCATCCCACATTTCAATGCCATTATGTGAACAATACCCTGGTATAGAAACATCTTCTATAGTAATCTTTGCCTCAGGAAAATTTTTCTCCAAATAATCGACCCATCTAAACTGAAACCTTAGCTCTTTAGATGAAGCTTCTCCACCTGCAGTAATACTATTGCCATAAGAGACAATAATTAGCGGCTCGCCCGTTTCCAACTTTTCTTTAGAATTGACGAGGTATTTGCTTTGGTCGTTTGGCTTTGCCAATGGTACGCCTTTCGTGCATACATAATCGACCCAAATAAAAAAAGTATGGTTTGCGTAATTAGGAAATTTAGTATGGTCGAAATCTTTCTGACCATAAAGTGGGTGCTGAGAATAATCAGGAATACTCGAGTTGATTGTTCTCTTTATCTCACCTTTATCGTAATCAACAGTGTAATCAATACCTTCCTTATATATTTTGCATATAGGATTAATGGCTTGATAGGTACTGCGTACTACTAAACTATCTTTTGTTAATGCATCAAAACACAATTTGCCTGGTATGGTGTCAGCAAGAACAAGGCTCTCTCCTTCGATAATAAGTACTGATTTACTTTCCGTATTACCATTCGTTACACAAGCTGAAAAACCTACAATGCTTGTTATTGCTATTATCATTAACCACACGGTTTTATAACTCTGTCGCATTTTTTATTACTTAAAAATCTCTTTTGGTAAAATAAATAAGCGCCCTGCTCCTGAATTTAGGGAAATCTGCAGCCCATCCATATCTGGGCTGTCATCAATTAATATTTCTTCTAATCCGGTGTTTTGATCTACCTCAAATACATCTCTAGGTTCAGCATCAAAAACAACTGTTGCCCACGTGGTATAAGCATAGCTGTAATTGTTTATAAGAATTGTGCGTCGCCCATCAGAGTGAAGAAATTCACCAACTAAGTAATCGCCTTTACTCAAGCTATTAATGCCAGTCCCTTTTAGAATAACATCCGGATCATCTTTCCTGGTAATTCGATGCACTGCAGTGCTCTCTAAATTTATTAATGTATTACCCAGATTTTTTATAGCATAATTAATTCGTTTTGCCTCTTCATAATGTCGCGTCTTTCTTCCATTGACAGTAAGAATCGCCCCTCCTTTCTCAAAGGTACTTCCATGAGATCCTGGTGGACTTTGATAACAAAAATATAGTACCCCTTTTGCTCCATAAGCAATCGATGTATACACCTGCCAACGAAGTTGAGCCTCTGTAGGATCTGAATGATGACCAAATGGCATCACATTGAAAAAATTCCAAAATGGGATTCCTTTTTCAAGTGCAACTTCTCGAAGAACCGCAAGATTCTCACAATATCCTAATCGAGAAATCTTATCAATTAGAGGATTCTCTTTATCCAAGACCCAATCGCTTGTCTGATCCAGATTCAGTGCTGAAATATCAGGTTCCATATAGGGGTAATGATCCATGCAAATTACATCTGGATTCACCTCAGTCACAAAGCGAACTACATGTTCTTTGTAACTTTCCGTTCCTAATTGTTTGGGGGACGCATAATTGGGAAATAGATTCATATAGGCTAATTTTCCCGGACGGTTTTCCCTCAAGTAATCAACCATATAGCTTAGATTTGGAAAATCCTCCGCACTGGGTTCATCCCGAAGCATATACCCCCAACAGGCTTTGTGATCAGGGAAGCTCTCATGCCGCTTAACATCAGCCGCTGCTTCCCCCCCCTCTATGGCCCCTTTCACATATCCAGGAAGAGAAACTATTGCCTTCATGCCATACTTTTCACAAAGATCTAACTGCCGATTCACGTTGACTTCTGTTTTTGCTCCAAAACCACCAAGAACCAAGTTAAAATGAGCGTCAGCGATTTCTTTATAGCGTTTATCCATTTGTTCATCTGCAGGTGGGTCAACCCAAAAACTAATTACAAATTGATCTTGTTTAAAAGTACTTTTATGTTCTTGGGCATTCAACTTATTAGTTAATATCGCACCACCAATTAAAAGGCATAAAAGAATTTTTTTTACTATTTTCATTAATCGTATTTTATCA
>JAOZUK010000638.1 GCA_029938715.1 Bacteroidales bacterium
CACACTCCCGGCTCCCGGATTGATCACCAGTGCAAATGAGTCAGAGATCCATGAGCACAAATACGTTTCTCAGGAATTGATTAACCTGGAATCCCATCTGGAGCAGCCACCGGCAATCCTATCAGAAAATACTCCCCTGGTATTGATTATTGAAGATCACGGAGCTCTAAGGATTCATATCCAAAAGCTTCTTTGGGATTATTACCGTACCGAGTTAGCCACCCATGGAAAAGAGGGGCTTGAGCTGGCCAGGGACCTAAATCCAGACCTGATAATCAGCGATATCATGATGCCAGAGATGGATGGCATAGAAATGTGTAAACAGATTAAAGAAGATCCGAAACTGAAACATATCCCCGTAATATTGCTGTCTGCCAAAGGAGATATGGAGAGCAAGATCAAAGGTTTTGACACAGGTGCGGATGATTATATAGAAAAGCCATTCTCACCACAGCACCTTCGATCAAGGGTAACGAATCTCATCGATTCCAGGGAGGAAATGCGGACTCATTTCAGCAGAGAAGAACCTAAAATACCTAAGAAAGCCGGGATCAATCACATGAACCGTGAATTCCTTGAAAAAGTATTCCAAAAGATTGAGCAAAACATTGGGAACGGGAAGTATAATGTGACTAAACTAAGCGAAGAGCTTGGCATTACCAGGGTTCATTTGTACCGAAAGTTTAATGAATTGACTGGAATATCCCCCAAAGAGTACATGAAAGAAACGCGTCTGAAAACTGCCGCCAAAATGCTGGAAGAAGGTGGTTATACCATTTCCGAGGTGGGGTTCCTGGTTGGATTCAATTCGCATTCGAGCTTTACGGTATCATTTAAGGCCTTTTATGGCGTTTCTCCCAAAGAATATAAGGAATCTTAGTACAATAATACAAAAAAATCGAGGGGACCATAAGCCACCTTTCCTGTGGTGCTTTCACCATCTTGCAGTGATGTTTTTTGCACATTGAAATGGGGAAAATGAAGAGCATTGTTCCCGATTCTCTCGATCTGCACTGAATGAAGGGATTGAGATCTGTTACGTTCGCGAGGGGAGGTATAAATGGATCGTGGAGTACAAAACCTATGACCTCTATAACTTCGTTAAGCAGGAGACGGGATTTTCGCCACATCAATACCTGCTGCATTTACAGGTAGAAACAGCACAGAACTATCTAAAACAGGAAGAAAGAACCGGTTTTAATCCTCACCCCGGGTGGCATCATCCCAGTCATCGGTCCGAAACGATGATGCGGGCAATAGATTTGTATCGTAAAGTGTACCCTCTACCCAGTTGCTCCATGCATAGCGAACAGCAACAGGATTGGATACTTTCTCACTTTTTACCAGTACATTTTCACGGTCCACTATAGAGGCAGTTGCCGGATAAAACACCTTGTCTTCACCAGCAATCTCAAAACCGGTAAGTCCGTCATATGCAAACAGGCCGGTTTCTGCATGTCTGAAAGTCAACACGATCTCTCCATCTTTGATTTCCAGCGATTCGTAAACAGGAGATTTTCCATCCACAGATTTAAATCCATAAGTTTGATTCAGTGCGTTGTACAATAACCTGTCCGCCACCTCTTTTTTCTTTGGGGGATGAATGCAGAATTTATCGCCAATGTCCATGATGACAGCCATCCCCGAATTGGGAATCAGATCCACACACTGCAACTGTGTTTCACGAATGAATGCTGAATTCTCAGCTGTTGCAAAGACTTCTGTATCGTTATACCAGAAGGGAGCTATCTG
>JAOZUK010000639.1 GCA_029938715.1 Bacteroidales bacterium
ATAGTACTTGGTTCTCAGAACGAGAGTAGGCATTGCCAGATAAACATGTTTCCCAGTTCATCAATGTCTTCCCAAATGCGCTGTACAAGTTCCTTATCTCCTGATATCGTCGGAAGCTCTTTGAGTTTCTCCTCCCATGTGATGCAAGTACCTGGTTGCATTTTCGCATTTGGATACTTAGGCATGCCATAGTTGTTGCCGAATACAATATCATTAGCAGGGGTTATCTGCGGATTGATTGTTACAGGATGCGAAACTCCTGAAGAATATACTCCATATTCTCGAGTAAATTCAGTCATCGCCCTCATATTTTCAATACTTGTATCATTTTGTATGATTGATGAGGCATCCATAATGTATCCTCCGTCTCGTGCCACGCCGTCGATAACTTTCTTGCAGTAGGCACGTACATCATCTGGAGTTTTAAAAGAGAGAAGTGTGTTTGGTATTCCTCCACTCAAGCAGAACTTATGACCTAATATCTTGTGTATCTCGAAGATATCGCCCTTGTCAACATGATAGACAATACTTTGATCGGGAAGTTCTGTGAAACTGTTAGCATGATGTATCCAATCACCTTCTGCGTAGAAGAGTGTCTGATGTCCGTTTCGCCATAGTTCCTCTATAATCGGTTTAACTGTCGGCCAGTAATGAGATTCAAATTGGCCTTGTGAGACAAAAGGGACACATCCTCGATGCATCCAGTAGCCTATTGGGACCTGCTTGTTGGAATCTGCTGATGTAAGGGCGACGTTGTAAAGGTGAGGCATAAGGGCTTCGCAGGCGGCAAAGACTTTATTCGGTTGCTCAATCATATCCATTGTAAGGCCCAAATATCCACGTAACTTGTCGCCGATTATATCGAATGGCGCTTTGAATATACCTGCAATGGCGGATACAGTACCTGACTCGGTTCGTAGGCGATCGCATTGAGGCCCGAAGGCATTGAAATAGTTCAACATAGCCATTCCTCCTTTCACCAAGGCCAGATTGTTGCGATACGATGCTGGTTCATTCATGGCACTAATATCAGTAGATACTCGCGGAAGCCACTTTGAGTAAAGGAAACCGGTAGGATCATCGATAAGCTCATCGTACTCGTCTGCTTTCATGAATGCGTGATCTTCATCTGGCTCCCGGTACTGAAAACCTATATTGGGCGGCACGTCAATTCCCGGGATACCGTAATAATTCAGACCGATAGCTTGTGTTAATCCGGTCCATACATAGACCATATTGGCGACCAAAGCATCCCAATCAAAATCTGAGGCACATTTACGAACTGCTGTAAATGCTTTATTGTAATCATGTGTGATATCCTGGCAGGTGAAGCCTGCATATTTAGCAGTGAATTCAGCGACGAAAGGTCGTATCGGAATCTTATCCGGCTTTTCATTGCGCATTGCTGTGAGGTAACGGCTTAACCTTTCATTATATTGTTGCTCCATCGTTGTCACAATCTTCTCCAATCTGTTGCATGTTTATTTGATTCTGAATCCAGCAGCGCTAATATTTCACGCAATTAATTTTTGTGTTAGACAACCAGTTTCGATTACTAAAGGAACTTTTAATTATGTCTTTCCGTTCTCAGTTTGATAAATGATTATTTAAGAGTTTTGCTCCATAAGTTTCTTTTCATTCTAACTCTTTTTTCATATTGACAAAATCAGAATATGATAGTTGGAAATCTTTAGCTTTGATTAAAAATTTAGTGTAACTATGTTTTGGTGTTGTAAAAACCTCAGA
>JAOZUK010000640.1 GCA_029938715.1 Bacteroidales bacterium
AGAATTATTGCATCTGAAACAGCAAAAAAAGTTGCAGATAACTGTTATGATGTCCATCAATATCTGATGAATCTTCATAAACAGGGCGAGCTGAAAACTGATTTTGAAAGAATTGATATGAAAATCGGATATCATGAACCATGCCATCTGCGAAGCCTTGGAGTCAGAACAGAGCCGGTTGAACTGATGCAGCTGATCCCTGGTATAGAGGTTGTTAAATATTCCGATAAATGCTGCGGCATGGGCGGTATTCATGGGTTAAAATCAAAAAATTTCGATCTTTCCATGAAAATCGGTAAAAAACTTTTTTATGAAATTACTGCATCCAATGTCGACCAGTTGGTAACCGGATGCGGGGCATGCAGCATGCAGATACACCAAGGGACTCAGCAGGAATCGCTGCACCCTCTCAAATTGCTGGCGATGGCCTATAAGGGTGAAACGGAAACGATGAGCAAAAAAGAGACCGTTTAGCAAAATGAATAAAATAACATCCGCCATTCCGTCTGCTCCATGGCTTGAAGTGAGAGGTGTCACAGGGAAAGGACTTTCAATTGATTCTTTTACCGCCAGAACTGGCGAACTCTGGTGCATCTGGGGAGAGAACCGGTCCGGAGTTGATGAACTGGTCGAACTGTTCGATATGTCCAAATATGGTGCAAATGCGCATTTGACTGCAACAACCCATGTCTGGGACACCTATTATACAAAAGTTGCCAAAAATGTATTGGACGGATCATGGAAACCAGGCGCTGTCTGGGGCGGTATTAAAGATGGAATGATCCAATTGGCACCATTGAATAAAAAAATACCTGCTGATGTTGTGGCATTGGTGGGAAAAACAACCCAATCTATAGCAGACGGTTCTTTTCATCCTTTTTCAGGGCCTATCAAAAAACAAGATGGAAGCATGGCTGTTGAAGCAGGTAAGACTTTGACTGACAATGATCTTCTCGGTATGACCTACTATGTTGAAGGTGTGCTTGGAAGTATTCCAAAATAGATAAAATATAACAGGTTAATTCCTTAAGCCGACAGGCTGCTACATATTTGTGTAACAGCCTGTCGATTATTCATCAAGAAGATAGATTGGCTCTGCATAATATCTTGCCTGGTCATTGGATAGCTTTTCCATGACCAGATCATAAAGCCATCTGCTTTTTTCATCTATATCTCTGTCAGATTTGAGAAATTCTAAATCAGCATTCAGACGCATGACACGTCCGGAAATAATAGATCGTGTGATACCTGATGGAATCACATTGCCTGCGTCGGTAATTTGAAGGACCTGAGCCAGAGTAAAAGCAGGAAAAGCAACGACTCCTGTGAGATCTGGAAATTCGTTGAGCAGAATGTCGATATCATCATGAAGGGTTCTTGTGACATGGCTTGCCTGGATATAAATATCCGTTAGTTTGTTCAGGGCATCCAGATGGTTGATCTCTCCATTGGGCTGAATGTGGTAGACGGTTTTATCCATGGTCTGCAGATAGCAAAGACCGCCGTGTTCAACCATCTCAGCCTGGACAGTTTTAAAATCACTCTTGACCATGGTGATTTCCGGTAGTTCATCTAAAAGATTCAGCAGTATCTTGGTGTCTATCTTTCTGATGGCATGGAACCAGGTATCTAATTTATATTTATTACGATCCTTTAGCACCTGGACGATAATATGGGGATACCCCAGTTGTTTAAAGGCGGAAACACGGGTTGCTCCATCCAGCACTACATAGTAATCCTTGGAT
>JAOZUK010000641.1 GCA_029938715.1 Bacteroidales bacterium
AGATGCCTATGTTTCGGCAGAGAATGGTTATATGTATGTTCAGGGAATTCTGCCCAGTATAACTCTGGATGATTTTAATCAGCGACTGGAGAAGTGGATTACCGAAGAAAATCAGGTACTGGTTGTACAGGGACCGGAAGCGGAGGATGTTGAACATTTAAGTGAAGCAGCAGCACTGGCTATTCTTGAGCAGGTGGAATTGGCAGACATTGAGCCCTACGAGGATGCTGAACTGGCCGAATCGCTGGTAAGCGAGGAGCTGGCACTTGCAGATATAATTTCCACAAAAGAACTTCCGGAATTTGGTGCAGTTGAATGGACCCTTGATAACGGGGCAAGGGTGGTCTTCAGACATGCCGATTTTGAGAAGGACCAGGTACAGATACGCGGGTACAGCAAAGGAGGAAGTTCGCTTTATGGGGATGACTATGTGCCTTCAACTGATATGCTTACTTCACTGGTTAGCTATTATGGAGTGGGTGATTTTGATGCCACCGGTTTGCAGAAGATGCTGTCCGGCAAGAATGTTTCACTTCAAATGAGCCTGAGGAATATGTCTGAGGGACTTAACGGGACTGCCAGTCCAAAAGATATGGAGGCCCTGATGCAACTTCTATATCTTCATTTCAATCAGCCCAGGTTTGACGTTGAGGCTCATAACGCAATTGTTGCAAGGTACATGGCCCTGGTAGAGAACATGAATAACGATCCCCAAAAAATCATGGGCGATTCCCTGAGTTTAATCCTTACAGATTACCATCGCCGCAGCAGGATATTGGACCAGGAATTTCTTAAGGAAGTTGATTTTGATAAGATCGAAGAAGTATACACGGATCGATTTGCCGATGCAAGCGATTTCTTTTTTATCATAGTAGGTAATATGGACCAGGAGGAAGTCAAGGTGCTGGCTCAGAAATATATCGGAGCCATCGAGGACCTGGACCGTAATGAAATGTGGATAGATAATAAGATCTATGAACCTGAAGGAATTGTGGAGAAAACCATACCTGTGGCACTGGAAACACCCAAGGCAAATGTAAACATTGTAATCAACCAGAAGATGGAATACAGCCCTTATAACCGGATAGTAATGAGGGTAATTCAGGGCATTCTGGATTTGCGATACGTGGAGTCGATTCGTGAGGAAGAGGGTGGAACCTATGGCGTTGGAATCAGAACATCCCTGGGTCGATGGCCTCTTGAAAAAGCAACCATGCGCATCTCTTTTGATTGTGATCCTGCACGATCCTCCGAATTAAAAGAGAAAGTATTTGAAGAACTTGAGACGCTGGCTAAGAAGGGTCCGTCAGAGGTTGATCTTTCCAAAACCGTGGAGAACATTCTGAAGTCCCGGGAACAGAGCAAAGATCACAATGCCTATTACCTGGGGGTCATTTATTCATATTACGTACACGGCATAAACTTTGACGATCCCAACAACTACGAGAATATCGTAAAAGGGCTGACCACCAAGGATGTGAAGAAGGTCATGAAGGCCTTTTACAAAGATCCCAATGTGGTGGATGTGGTCTTTGAACCCGAGGAGGAGGTAGCGGAATAGCTTAATCTTGTCCCTGTTTTTGACGGAGAGAAAGGAACCTGTATCCCACACCTCTGACACTCAGGAGATGCTTGGGTTTTGAGGGATTTTCTTCCAGTTTTTTACGGAGATCCATTATAAAATTATCAACTGTTCGGGTGGTGGGCATGGCTTTGTAGCCCCAAACTTCATTAAGCAG
>JAOZUK010000642.1 GCA_029938715.1 Bacteroidales bacterium
CTAGGCTTACTGAAGCATTGATAATAATAAAGAAGTCGATAAACAGGGTTTGTAACACATCAACCCTGTAAAAGATGTCTCACTCCACCCACCCTGAACTTCAGTACCAGATTGCGCTGACCATGGTAGTATTCTTTATGATAGGCCCCTAATTAGAATCGTCTAACTTGATAATTATCGGAAATATTGCAAAGAAATGGACCATGCCGATCCGGGACTGGAGGATGATCCTGCAGTTTTTGATTAAATTTGAAGAAAGATGCAGAATTTATATTTAGGCGTTTACACAAAGTATATTAATGACCCTTTATTATATCACCATGGAATATAAAAAAACAGTTGTTGTTACAGGTATAGGAGTCTTTACTTCCATTGGTTGCAATCGGTTTGATTTTTGGGATTCACTCATAACTGGAAAGTCAGGTGTAAACAGAATTCAGGCCTTCGATTCCACAGGTCATATGAGTCAGATCGCATCAGAAGTTTTAACGTACAAACCCGGAGATTATTTTGATCGGAAAGAATCGCGCAAAATGGCTCGTGTTTCGCAACTGGCATCGAGTGCAGCAATCGAGGCCATTAAAGATGCTGGATTAGATTTGAATATCGAAGACAGAACCCGAATAGGATGTGTAATTGGATCTGCTGCCGGAGATTATACTTTTTTGGAAGAAGCAGCTGCTCGATTTGTGAAAATGGGTCCGGGGTCTGTTAATCCACTTACTGTACCTAGAGTAATTTCCAATATGCCGGTATGCAACGCTGCCATCGTGTTGGGTATTCATGGCCCCAATTTGGGTGTTTCTGCAGCATGCACTACAGGCACCCATTCTATAGGCATAGGGTTGGGCTTACTGCGAGGTGGTGCGGCCGATGTAATATTAGCCGGGGGTGCAGAATCTACTATCACACCCTTAGTTCTCGACGCCTATTCAAGCATGGGCGTTCTTTCATCATTCAACGATAACCCTTCAATGGCAAGCCGTCCGTTCGATTTAAATCGTGATGGTTTTGTAATGGGAGAAGGATCGTGCGTTTTGGTATTGGAAACACTTGAACATGCCGAGAAGAGAGGTGCCAAATCCATCGCCATTTTAAAGGGCTTTGGCATGACTGCAGATGCTTATGGCATTGCAGCTCCGGAACCTTCAGGCAAATGGGCAGCGACTGCCATGGAAAATGCAGTAAAAGATGCTCAGCTTAGCATGGATGATATTGGATATGTAAATGCCCATGGAACATCTACAAAAATGAACGATAAAACAGAAACCTTAGCTATTCAAAAAGCTTTTAATAACCGGAATGTTCCGGTTAGCTCAATAAAATCACAGATCGGTCATACGCTTGGTGCTGCAGGAGCCATTGAGGCGGCTGCTTGTGTTTTGGCACTTCATAACGGAATATTACCTCCCACCATTAATTATGAAACTCCCGATCCGGAATGTCCACTTGATGTAATTCCTAATAAAGCACGTGCAGTTAAGATTAGTGCAGCAATCTCGAATTCGTTTGGTTTTGGCGGACAAAATGGGGTGTTGGTTTTCTCAAAGGTTTAACCTTGAGTAAACTGCAAAAAAGGGACGTTTTTCTGCGTAATTGTCATAAAAATGCTATGAGCCCAGAGCTGTCTTTCATCAGGAAAAATGCTGTAGAGTTTAAGTTGAATTTTGATCTCTTCATTGACAAACAGTACCGATGCCTCAACTATGGCATCCACATCCAATTCAGAA
>JAOZUK010000643.1 GCA_029938715.1 Bacteroidales bacterium
ACACAAGCTTTCAAATGATTGGTGGAGAAGTTACCGCAGTCAACGATATGCCGTCTTTATCCATGGATGAAAATGAGGTGGTGATTGGCGGACAAAGCATAAGTCTGCCCACTATGACGGAAACAGAATCTGAAGCGCTGGAGGCAGCCATTACGGGAACAGAACGATTGGTAAGCATGCTTTCCGATGAACGGGCCATGGGGATGCCATTGGGACTCGACAATGAGATTGACGGGGTAGCCTATGTAATCGGAATTACCGGCATGACCTTTGAATCCAGGAATGCCACTCTTGCTGCCGTGATGAGACTGGATATCCCTTCACTGGGGAATCACATTCCGGCTCTTGGAGCCAATGAGATCTGCTTTACACCCAATGGTCTGGGAGATGAAGGGAGGCTCTATCTGCACAGGGACTGGAGCATCACACCTGATGATTCTGACGTCCTTTTCTCGTTCTCGGGATGTGAGGATGGTGATACCACGAGATCTACCTATGTGGAATGGGATTGCCAGGGATTTAAATGCATGTCTATTCGGGGAGAGGTAGAATTTGATACTGATATGCTTGTAAAAGAGGACACGGATGGTCATATCATTGAGGGTGAAAATGTGGTGGCCGACTTTGGTGTGAAAACCTGCCGCGGGGGCAACTGGATTGCAGAATTGGGGATTGAACCTTTTCAGATCAAGGGGATGAACGGATGGGGCTTCCATTCTGCAAGGGCCTATCTCGATTTTTCTGACCTGGAGAACCCGGCCCTGCTAACCTTCCCTGACAATTATAATACCGATTACCTGGGCGCAGGCGCTTCTGAAGGAGGCGAATCCACCCCGGAAACCTCGGCAAGAATGCTCAATACCTGGAAGGGTTTCTATCTGACCGAACTGGTGGCCCATGTCCCACCCGATTTTGAGGACGATATATGGGGCAGACCCACCTTTGGCATTCAGAACATGATCATCGATTTTGGGAATGGCGGAGGCATTACTGTGTCCATAGTGGGTGAAGACATCATCGATTACAGTAGCGGCAGTGTGGATAACCTTGCATTCTCGCTGGATTCGGTTAGCATCAGTGTGGTACAGAGCAGCATTATTGAAGGGGGTTTGAAAGGAAAATTAGGGCTTCCCATATTTGCAGATGATGATTATCTCAATTATGAAGGAATGGTGGTTTACAGCCCAGATAGCTTTGCCATCAATTTCAATGTAAATGTGACAGATACCCTTGATGTGCCCATGTGGAATGCCAATATGTTTTTAGCACCTGAATCTACCATCGGTATCACGCACCAATCGGGGTCGGAAGGAACCAAAACTTATGTCTATACCGACCTTACCGGAGGCATCGATATCGTAGGGGATTTGGCAGGCGGCGGAGGCAGCGTTCCCGGTGTGAACTTCAGGGGGATTCGTTTTGACCATATCGTCTATAATTCGGATGGATCGCAATTTGATATTGGTAATTTTTCATTTACCAGTCCACAAAAAAGTGCAGCAGGTTTCCCTGTGAATATCAATGATATTGGCATTGATCTTTCCATGCCCAGGGTGGGCCTGACCTTTGATCTGGCCCTGGTCCTTTCCGATGCTGGCTTTAGTGCAGAGGCTGGATTTGGGGTATACGCTGCTCTTGATCTAACGGGCGACCGGGAGTTCTTCCGTTTCGACGGAGTGGATCTGCGGAGCATTGAGATCAGTCAGCAATGCAATGGGATCACCCTGGA
>JAOZUK010000644.1 GCA_029938715.1 Bacteroidales bacterium
GTTTTCCCCGGTTTTTTTCAAGGGATTTGATAATGTAGTATTTCTCAATGTCCTCAATGCTTGTCAGGGTCTCCTCCTCAAAGCCCGACTTTGGACTAAAAACAAAATCATCTTCAACCAGGATGTTTCCCTCGGATAGGATTACTGCTCTTTCAACAGCATGTTCCAGTTCCCGCACATTTCCCGGCCATGAATGCCGGCTGAGTTTCTGCAGGGTTCCCGATGTGAACCTGGATTGAGGCTTATTATACTTCCTGGCATACTTCAAGAGAAAGTGTTCAGCCAGTTGGTTGATATCCTCTCCGCGCTCCCGCAGGGGAGGGATTTCAATCTGGACGGTGTTGATCCTGTACAGAAGGTCCTCTCTGAATAAGTTTTCTTTTACCATATCAAGCAGCGGCTGGTTGGTGGCGCAGATAAACCGGATGTCGATTTCTCTTTCATCAGCTGTACCCAGGGGGGTTATTTTTCGTTGCTGAATGGCTGTGAGAAGTTTGCCCTGAAGGGAGAGTGGAAGGTTGCCTATTTCATCCAGGAAAAGGGTTCCTCCTTCAGCGATTTCAAACCTGCCGGCTTTGTTGGTATCTGCACCGGTAAAGGCACCTTTGACATGACCGAATAATTCGCTCTCAAATAGGTTTTCACTGAGAGATCCAAGGTCTACGGACAAGAAGATCTTGTTTCGCCTCCCTGACTTGTTGTGTATATCTCGGGCAATCAGCTCCTTTCCGGTCCCGTTGTCTCCAAGCAATAACACATTGGCATCTGTGGCTGCCACCTTGTTAATTATATTTACAACTTCCAGCATCCCGGGTGAGCTTCCGGGAATAAATTGAAACTGCCGTTGGTTGTCTTCATGCATCAATTGATGTTGATTTTCAAGCCTGGATATATTGCGATTCGACTGACAAAGTTTTACCCCGGTTCTGATGGTAGATATCAACTTCGCATTTTCCCAGGGTTTTACAATAAAATCAGTTGCACCTTGTTTTATGGCTTTAACGGCAAGATTTATCTCTCCGTATGCAGTGATCATGAGCACAACCTGTGTCGGATCAATTTCGATTATTTGCTTCATCCAGAAGAGACCCTCGTCGCCGGATTGTTTCCCAATGGAAAAATTCATATCCAGGAGAATCACATCATAACGTTGCTTCTTAATTTCCGAGGGAATGAACTTCGGATTTGATATGGTTTGTACCAGGTCAAAATCATCCCGAAGTAATAGTTTCAGAGTCCTCAGTATAGAGACGTCATCATCCACAATAAGGATTCTTCCACGCATTGGTTTATCCATAGGTCAGCTTAAACTAATTCAGTGTAAAGATAGGAAACGTAACAATATGCAACAAATAGTGTAACATAATGGCACATCTCTGTAAATTGGTAATCTGATAAAGTGCTCTTTATGAGCCGCATAGAAAATATGGCATTCTCCTTGCAAATTTCAATCTGACAGAATATTCGGACGATTAATCAATATCTTTATACCAGTCAAATGATACGCAACTACTTCAAATCCTTTATACGCTTTCTAAGAAGGCATAAGGCTTACTCTATTAACAACATTTTGGGCCTGTCAATCGGTATGGCGGCTGCAGTCCTCATATACCTATGGATTCTGGATGAAATGAGTTTCGATAAGTTTCATGAGAATTATGACGATATATACCGGATCGTATCCACATGGGACAATGCAGATGGAGAATTTCACATTTCTGCAACC
>JAOZUK010000645.1 GCA_029938715.1 Bacteroidales bacterium
AAGGACCATGATTTACCTCTACAAAAATATCGTCAGTGGTATTGTTATAGAGAAGATTTCCGGTTACCTGTGTTCCCTGGGCCATCCAATCCAGCCATAAACCCCGACCACAATTGAACAGTCGATTGTTTCTTATGACCATATCTATGGATGCATGAATTTTGATGCCTCCCATTTCTGCTCCGGTCCATTGACGCTTGGTCCAAATGTTGTATATATCATTGTTTTCGATCACACTAAACACACCGCCCATGCTCCCGCAAATTCCGGTTTGCCCGCAATCACTGATGGTGTTGTTCCGGATCACATGTGAACCTATATTTTCTTTGCTCCATCCCCGATCCAGAGCCCGATTTATGGTCTCCACATACCCTTCGGCCGAATTCTCGGAGGTGTTATCGAATTCATCCCCATGCTTACCAAGGGTAATTCCCGAGCACTTGGAGTTACGGATCACATTGTTTTCTATGATCCACCCTTTGCTCCAGTTTGTTCCTATAAGTCCAAATTGCTCAGCGGTTGGAGGTGCCCACTGTGTAGCCGCCTGACTCATGTGTAATCCCCTCACTGTAATAAAGTTTATGCCGGTAGAATCCGGATAAAAGCAGGTAGGACGGACATTGATTTCAACCAGTTCTTTATTGGGATCGGCCTCATGAAAATTGGCGTAGATATAAGTATTTTCATTGTCGCTCTCGCAAAACCATGTATAGGTAGAACCCTCAGGATCCCAGTTGTCCTCCACCGGTTTTGGGTGAAGAACCTTTTCTAAGATCGCCATCTCCCATAGTGACTTTCCGTTCAAATAGACTTCACCTGTGTGGTGGATACGGCCCTTGTCATTAAACCAGTCCCCATGCACCAGATCTTTGTAGGGATTATAGCTACCAAACAGTTCATTTGAAACGCTTGCTTTCCAGACAGTTCCGGAAAACTTCACCCAGGAACCTATCACTTCCGAGCCTTTAATTTCCACTTTCTCACCTGCTGCAGCCTGGTATACAATGGGATTACTCTTTGAATCACTTCCACGGGGCGGAGAGATGCTTTCACGGTAGACTCCTTTATGGATGGTAATCACATCGCCCGGTTGGGCAACTTCAGCTGCGGCCTGAATGCTTAGGAAAGGCGAATCTGATGTTCCGCTGTTTTTGTCATCGCCTGTTTTAGCCACATGGTATTCTTTGGCCGAAACAGTTATACTTATAACCAGAGCGAGAAGAATAATGCGTAGTCGTTTCATTATTATTACTTTTTAATCATTGCTATTTATCAATGGGTTTACTTGTGATCAGACCAATACCTCTGCCTTCATTGCCCACCGCATTGTAGAACATATAGTAGGTCTCGTTCTTTGGATTCCATACCAGGGATATCTTATGTGCATATTGGCTGTCCAGTCCTGAAGGATTTCCACCTGATTTGTATATGGGTTCCGGATCGATTGTCCAATGAAGGAGGTCGTAAGAAAAGGCCAACATCACATGTGCTCCCTCCTTTCCCACTCCAAAAAAGAAACCCACCCAGTGGTCTCTATCCCAGAAAACCTTTATATCAGAGGAAAAAGTCTCATTGTAACTCCCCTGTGGCCCCACAGGAATCACAGGATTTTGATCGTACCGTTTCCAATCGTAAAGGTTATCAGAAACCGCCACACCCAGCTGCTCTACACTCCCATTGGCTGCATTATAGAGGTTATAATACTTACCCTTGTGTTCCACCA
>JAOZUK010000646.1 GCA_029938715.1 Bacteroidales bacterium
ACTTTTTACTACCAATACTAGGTTGAAGAGATTTTATTCACCAGCATATAATAAAGAGGTTTGCAGTATTTATGTATCCACACCATAACCAGTTCCGATCCTCCGATCAACACATCTTTGCGATTTCGTTTCATGGCAAGGATCATTTTTTGGGCACATTTTTCGGGAGTGATCCCTTTGGCCTGACCCGGATCCATTTTCCCATGCTCCTTGCCGTCCTTCTCCAGAGCATGAAGAGAAATATTGGTCTGAACGCGACCCGGACTGAACACGGTCACCCGGATGCCATTCTTATTGTTTTCGGCCCATACACTTTTATAAAATCCAAAGAGGGCATGCTTGGCAGCGGCATAAGCGCTTCGGAGAGGGAAACCAAACTTTCCTGAAATGGAACTGGTGACCCCGATGTGTCCATACCCGTTCTCAACCATAGCGGGTAAGAGTGCCTTGGTGAGAATCACCCCACTGAAGTAATCGATCTCCATGATCCGCCTGTCAATCTCCAGGGAGGTTTCGGTAGCCAGGGCCCTGGTGGATATACCCCCGTTGTTCATCAGTACATCCACACGGCCAAAATCTTTCAAAATTTTGTCTGCCGTGGCTTGCACCTCATCGGGATTTCCCAGGTTGAACACCACCTGGTGGATGTCGGTTGAAACTGATTCCAGTTGCTTCTTAACCCCGGCCAATTCTTCGGCCTCATGAGAGGAGATGATTACCCTGGCGCCCTCCATGGCAAATTGCCTGGCCAGTTCGGCCCCTATTCCCGATGAGGCACCTGTGATCCAGACAGTCTTTCCCTTATAATTCATTCGTTCAACAAATTTGGCCCAAAAATAGCTGATTAAAAGGATATAAGTGCATTAACCTTAAAGGGCAATTTGTATTCCCGTAAGGAATGTTATAACTTTGTTGGTACATAACTGTCCGGCTTATGAAACTTCAGGTAATTAAGATTGGGAATTCAAAGGGAATCATATTGAGTAAAATGTTGTTGGAACGATACAAATTTGGAGGAAAAATAGAAATAGTAATGAAACCTAATCATTTGGAATTAAGGCCGGTTAAGTCCGTCAGGCAGGGGTGGGATGAGCGATTTAAAGAGATGCATGAGAAGGGTGACGACAGGATGCTTATTGACGATTTGTCCGAAGATGAGGAGCTGGAAGAATGGAAATAGCCCAGTACAACATTGTTCTGGTAAATCTGGATAACACCCTTGGAGCTGAAATCCAAAAAACCAGACCGTGTGTGGTAATCTCTCCTCATGAGATGAACAGGCATTTGCGCACCATTGTTGTTGCACCAATGACTACGCGTTCTCGCCCATATCCCACAAGGGTAGATGTTCGACATGCTAAAAAAGTAGGTTGGATAGCTGTGGATCAGATCCGAACCATCGATCGCATGCGTATTATTAAGATATTAGGTACGTTGAATCGCTTCGAAACAGGTCGTCTAAAAGAGGTAATCAGGGAGGCTTATGTGGAGTGACCCACCGCCAGTTTGAATCCCATGCGGTGTACATTGACGATGGAGACGTTTTTGTCTTCTTTCAGTTTCTTTCTGAGCCGGGCAATATAGACATCCATGCTGCGTCCCATAAAGTAGTCATTCTCTCCCCAGACATCTGTAAGCACCTTTTCGCGCTTTACCACGTTGTTTACATTGGAGGCCAGCATTCGCAATACCTCAGCTTCTTTTTTGGTCAGGTTCACCTT
>JAOZUK010000230.1 GCA_029938715.1 Bacteroidales bacterium
CGCATAATATCATCTCGTTTAAAAGAATCTTTAATATATTTACAGACAGAAGGAAAAAACCAGAATGCGCATCTCATCGATTCTTATACTAATATTCTTCTCTCAATCACTGATTGCCCAGAAGCCAGTAATTCTTTCTGATTTCGTGCAGGAGGTGCATATTTCTGACTTACAGCTTCACTATTTAAGTGATTCGGATTGTGGCATTCAACCCCCAGATCTTTTTATGGGGAGAATGGACCAGAGGTTCCAAATGGTTGATTTTTCAAATCCCGATCCCGCTTTGATCAATCCGCAGCCGGGAAGTTGCATCTGGTTCAGGTTCTATTTTGTAAATCGATCTACCAGGCAGTTTTCCTTTCACCTTCAACGAAATGATTTCTCAGAATTTGACGAGTACAGATTATTCCAACTATTTGAAAACGGGATGATTACAGTACGTAAATCTGGAAATAAACTGCACCCCAGAAATAAGGATGTAAATATTAGTGGTTCGGATGATTTGAGAATCTTTCTTCCTCCCGGTGAGGCTGACACCCTATACCTGAGGGTATCCCTTGGAGAAGAATCGATCCTTTCCGATCTTACCTTTACCATTTCCACACACGAAAGTGTCATTGCAAAGGATCGTTCAAAAAGACTGGTATTCGGTGTCTTTGTAGGGATCATGCTTATCATGATCCTCTATCACATTCCTATGTTTGTCAAAGGCAGGGAAAACAGTTATCTGTTCTATATTCTTTACATTCTGGCTTTTCTCTTCTTCTTTCTTAACAAAGAGGGATACATATACGAAATAATGCCGCGTCTGACCTCGGCTCCCATCAATATTTTCCTGCTTGAGATATTCCTGCTCTTCTTTATTCTTTTCGGACGATCCTACCTGGATACACGCAATACGGTGCAGTCGTGGGATACCATCCTTTTACTTGCTGTTTGGTTTACAGTCGGTGGTCTGTCCCTTCGATTCACCATCATGATACTCCAGGGAGTGGGAGTATATGTTCCTATGTTTATCCAGTTGGGAACACTGGCCATAAATATTGTCTCGGCCATTGGGTCTCTGTTCCTGGCCATTGTACCGGCAATGATCCTCACCAGGGAGAATTATCAGCCAGCCAGATACTTTCTCTTTGCCAACCTTTTCCTGATCCTGGGAATCACTCTAAACTTTGCATTGAAAGATTATGCACTGGGTAAGCATAGCCTGGAATTTGGTGTGACCCTGCAAATTCTCACTTTTTCAATTGGTCTGAGTGAGCGCATTAACCTGCTAAAAAAGAGCAAGGAAGTTGCTCAGCGCAGAATTATTGACCAGCTTAAAGAGAATGCCGCACTAAAAGATAAGGTGAACCGGGAACTGGAAGATAAAGTGCAGGAGCGTACCTTTGAGATTCAGGCTCAGAAAGAACAGATCGAGAGACAGAACAAGGAGATTAAATACAGTTTCGATTACGCAAAAAAGATCCAGAATACAGTCCTGCCAGGAAATGAAGTATTTGAAACGCTATTTGGGGAACACTTCATATTTTTCAAACCCAGGGATATTGTGAGTGGTGATTTTTACTGGATCTCCCAGAATGGCACCAAGATTGTCCTCACCGCTGCTGACTGCACCGGACATGGTGTTCCAGGATCACTGATGAGCATGTTAGGGATCACCATGTTGCATGAAATCGTCAATGAGAAAAATGTAACTCATACCGAAGAGATCCTGAATCAGCTGCGATTGAGCATTGCGCGAACCCTTAAACAGGAGGGAAAAATCGGTGAACAGAAGGATGGGATTGATATGGCCCTGGTCATTTATGATACAAAAACCAGGAAATTGGAGTTTTCGGGAGCAAACAATCCCATCTACATTGTACGAAATGGTGAAATGCTGGAATATAAGGGCAACAATATGCCTGTGGCATTTTACGAAAAAATGTCAGATTTCACCAGGTATACCATTGATATGAAACAGGGTGACCGGGTCTATATGTTTACCGATGGTTTCCCTGATCAGTTTGGCGGACCACAGGGTAAAAAATTTAAATACCGTCCATTCAAAGACCTCCTTCTGGAAGTGCATGAACGACCCATGGAGGAACAACACAAGATACTCAGCCTTATATTCGATGAATGGAAGGGAGACCTGAGCCAGATTGATGATGTACTTGTTATTGGTTTAAGGCTATAGCGCGTCAACACTTCACCTTTTTTTTCTTTCTTTGTATGACAATTGAGGGACTCCGTTTTGAGCCCATTTTCTAATTAAATAATATTCTGTAAATGGCCAAAGTATTAACCAGTAAGGAAGAGAATTACGCGCAATGGTATAACGACCTGGTATTAAAATCGGGACTTGCTGAAAATTCAGCAGTAAGAGGATGCATGGTTATTAAGCCCTATGGGTATGCCATCTGGGAAAAAATGAAAGAGGAACTGGATCGGATGTTTAAAGCAACTGGTCATGAAAATGCTTACTTCCCGCTGTTTATACCAAAATCATTCTTTAGCAAGGAAGCTGAACATGTGGAAGGTTTTGCCAAGGAGTGTGCGGTGGTTACTCACTACAGGTTAAAGACAGATGAGGTGAACGGGGGATTGATGGTGGATCCCGATGCCAAACTGGAAGAGGAATTAATCGTACGTCCCACCTCCGAGACCATCATATGGAGCACTTACAAGAATTGGGTCCAGTCCTATCGGGACTTACCTATCCTGATTAACCAGTGGGCCAACGTGGTAAGGTGGGAAATGAGAACAAGACTTTTTCTTCGAACGACTGAGTTTCTCTGGCAGGAGGGTCACACCGCTCATGCCACACAGAAAGAAGCCGAAGATGAGACCATGCAAATGGTGAATATCTACGCTGATTTTTCAGAAAGATTCCTTGGAATCCCGGTTCTTGTGGGAAGCAAGACTGAGTCGGAGAAATTTGCCGGAGCGGTTGAAACCCTTACCATTGAAGCATTGATGCAGGACGGGAAAGCTCTCCAGGGTGGCACGTCCCATTTCCTGGGTCAGAACTTTGCTAAAGCATTTGATGTTAAGTTCACCAATAGAGAAGGAAAACTGGATCATGTCTGGGCCACCTCCTGGGGAATGACCACCCGCATGATCGGAGCTCTGATAATGGCCCATTCCGATAATCATGGATTGGTACTCCCTCCCAGGGTAGCCCCCATCCAGGTAGTGATTGTACCCATTTACCGGGGGAACGATGAGTTGCCGCCCATCTCTGAGGTAGCGAACAAAATTAAAGATCA
The DNA here is from genome assembly GCA_029938715.1 of Bacteroidales bacterium. GTDB lineage: Bacteria > Bacteroidota > Bacteroidia > Bacteroidales. The sequence continues at coordinate 3,255 of JAOZUK010000230.1, forward strand.
ATTAACAACTCTTGGCGTTTCAGTCAAATTTGATGACAGGGATACCCAGAAGCCCGGATGGAAATTTGCTGAGTATGAGCTAAAGGGAGTTCCTGTCCGATTAGCCATTGGACCCAGAGATATCCAGAACGGAACGGTAGAGCTTGCCAGAAGAGACACACTTGAGAAAAAAGTAATGCCACAGGAAGGGATTGCATCATACATTAAAAATCTTCTTGAAGAGATCCAGGAAGGAATCTACCGAAAGGCCTTTGACTTCCGCAGTGATAGTACACATCGGGTGGACACATGGGACGAGCTGGTGGATGTGCTTAACAATAAGGGAGGATTCGCCCTGGCCCACTGGGACGGGACCCGTGAATCTGAAGATAAGATCAAAGAGACCAAGGCCACCATCCGGTGCATTCTCCTGGATGCAGAACAAGAAGAGGGAAAATGTATTGTGAGCGGCAAGCCCAGCAAACAGCGTGTAGTGATCGCAAAAGCATATTAATATTCAATCTAATAAATCATTGATCATGAAAATTCGCACCCAATTATGCATTTTCATTGCATCCTTAATCCTTCTTTCCCCTGGATGTGATGAAAAAAGATCCGCAAACGAACTCTTTTCCGGTTCGCTGCAGATTTTTGAGATTAATGATGGAGAATCCACCAGATTCACAAGTCCGGCTTCTCTCTTCATCACTTTAATGGACAAAGCAGTAGAGCTGAATGGTGAAGTCTACCCCATTGATCAAATCTCTGAAACAACAGATGTGGTTAACTATTCGGCCAATTTCCCACTTAATGACGACGTTTCGGTTTCGGGATTGACCCATTTAAAAAATGAACAGAAACTGGTACTGGAGTTAAAGGACCTTACCCGCTCAGTTACACTTGCACGATTTGATGAAATGATGCAGCGAAAAGCCAATGAATTTGCCAGGGTAGACCTGACTGCTGATATTTCTCCTTTGTCGAATCAGCAAAAAGAGATGTTAAAGCTTCTATTCCAGGTAGCAGATCTTATGGAGGAAATCTATTGGGCTCAGGTATTTCCCGACGGAGATGCTGCAATGAGTGCAATGATAAATGAAGATGTGTCGAGATTCTTCCAGATCAACTATGGCCCCTGGGAACGACTCAATGGCAATCTGCCCTTCCTGTCGGGATACGGAGAAAAACCGGCCGGATCGGGATACTACCCGGCCGATATGACCAGGGAGGAGTTTGAACTTTTGGACGATCCCGCGAAAACAAGTTTATATACCCTGATCAGGAGGAACCAGGCGGGATCGCTGGAAGTGATTCCCTATCATGAGGCTTATGCGAAACAGGTCAGGAAAGCCGCTGATCTCCTTAAACAAGCTTCAGAACTTGCGGTTGACGATGGCTTTAAGAAATATCTGAAGCTCAGGGCCGATGCACTTCTCACCGACGATTACTTAGCTTCCGATATGGCCTGGATGGAAATGAAAAACAATGAGATCGATTTTGTGGTGGGCCCCATCGAAAATTATGAGGATGCACTGTATAATTATAAAGCTGCGCATGAGTCCTTTATTCTGATCAAGGATAAAGAATGGAGTGAAAAGCTGGACTATATCAAATCGGTTCTTCCCCAAATGCAAAAGAGCCTGCCTGTTCCATCTGAATACAAGCGGGAGATGCCTGGAAGCAATTCCGACCTGGGTGTCTATGATGTGGTCTATTATGCAGGCGACTGCAATGCCGGGAGTAAAACCATTGCCATAAACCTGCCCAATGATGAAAGGGTTCATACAGAAAAAGGATCCAGAAAATTGCAGCTTAAGAATGCCATCAGGTACAAGTTCGAGGAGATACTCTTACCCATTACCAATGTACTTATTACAGAGGACCAGCGGGCCCATGTCACATTTGATGCATTCTTTGAAAATGTCATGTATCATGAAGTGGCCCATGGATTGGGAATTAATCAGACCATTGTGGGTAAAGGAACCGTCAGATCGGCTCTACAGGAACAGTATAGTGCCCTGGAAGAAGGGAAAGCCGATATACTGGCACTCTACCTGATTACACAGATGTATGAAGAGGGAATGCTGGGCGAAAGAGATTTGATGGACAACTATGTAACGTACATGGCCAGTATTTTTAGAAGCACTCGATTTGGAGTGGCCAGCTCTCACGGTAAAGCCAATATGGTTCGCTTCTATTACTTCCAGGAGATGGGTGCTTTCACTAAAGATTCTGCAACCGGAACTTACCGCATCAATTTTAATGAGATGCAATTGGCCATGCACAACCTGGCCAATCTGATCCTGACCATTCAGGGAGATGGCAACTATGAGCTGGCTAAGCGCCTGATCACAGAGAAAGGATTTATCCGGGAAGAACTCCAGAAGGATCTGGACCGGCTCAAGGACCTGAATATTCCAGTGGATATTGTCTTTAACCAGGGACCCGAATACCTGGGACTATAGGCTGTTTGAATAAAAATATGATGGAGGGTGAACCACTGGAGGGTTCTGTTGTTAATAAAGCATATTAACCCCTTAATTCTATAAAAATGGCAGTACTAGTTGGAAAAAAAGCACCCTCATTCAGTGCAGATGCAGTAGTAAATGGCGGAGAGTTTGTAGAAGGATTCTCACTGGACCAGTATATTGGGAAAAAGTATGTTCTCTTTTTCTTCTACCCGGCCGACTTTACCTTTGTATGTCCCACTGAAATAATTGCATTTCAGGAGAGCATCGAAGAGTTTGAGAAACGTGATGTGGCAGTGGTGGGTTGTTCGGTTGATTCAAAGTTTTCGCATTGGAAGTGGCTCACCACCGAACAAAAAGATGGCGGCATTAAAGGAGTGAAATATCCCCTCGTAGCAGACAATGCACTTACCATCTCCGAAAACTATGATGT
>JAOZUK010000231.1 GCA_029938715.1 Bacteroidales bacterium
ATTTGTCTTTCAGCAGGTAAGCTGTTCCGGCCATGCTAAGCTCCCAGTCGTCGGGATGACAGGTAATGATCAGCATATTTCGAACTGAGTCACTCTCCTGGTGATCCTGAGCCTGCACAGGATAAATCAAAATGGCTATAAGAAATAAAAATAAGCTTTTCATAACTGCTCTCCAGTTCTGTTGGATTTATATTTACTTTTCAATTCATCACTGCGAATTCGCATGGTTTCCAGGATTGATGAATATTCAGGATCTGTAACATAATTCATCAACTGATCGGGATCGGCTTCCAGATCATGAAGAAACTCATAAGCCGGATCCTGTTCAAAGTACCTGGCGTAAACATATCGTTCATCCCGGATACCTTCCCATTTTGGTATGGTTGGCGTTTCCATTAAATGTTCACAGAAAAAATCAGTCCGCCAATCACTAATATCCTCTCCCTCAACAATCGGAAACAGATTCCGCCCTTCATATTGCTGTGGGATGTCAACCCCGCACATATCCAGAATTGTAGAAGGCACATCAATATTAAGAGCCATCTCTTCTTTCACTTTCCCACGTTGCTCTTCATGTAAACGGGGATCGTAGATGATAAGAGGCACACGCAATGATTCTTCGTAATGTGACCATTTTCCGGCAAATCCACGATCGCCCATATAGTATCCGTTATCGCCCATATAGATGATTATTGTATTCTCGTCCTGTCCATTCTTCTTCAATTCATCCCTGATGCGGCCAATCACTTTGTCAATTCCACTGATCATACGAAAGTAGGCGCGCATGTTCTTCTGATATTTTTCAGGCGTATCCCATCTCCAGTAGTAGCGATCCCTGTTCATGGAATTTTTAAGAAAATCCGGATGAGCATCATAGATGGCCGGATCAAAAAGGCGTGGGTCGGGGATCTCCATATCGTCGTACATCCCATCCACAGCCTTTGGCCAGGGATAATGATTCTCCTTATCTGCATCTTCAGCATGTGATGCATTAAAACTCAGCGAAAGGCAGAATGGCTCTCCATCCGGTACATTCTTTAAGAAATCACCGGCATAATCGCCCATTAGCTCAGTAATATGTCTTTCCGACCCATCCTGCTGCTTTTTGAAATACATCCATCGACCAAGTGCTCTGAAATTATCAAATAGCTCATGGGGCTGGTATCCTTCCACTTCAACACCAAATTTTCCGATAAATCCGGTATAATAACCGGATTCTCTCAATAGGACCGGATAACTTGTCTGCAGGTACGCTTGTGACAAAGGTTTGGTGTTAAAGGTAAATTGATGGGTTCTCTCATGCATCCCTGTGAATATGGAGGCGCGGCTGGCAGCACAGATAGATGTGGTAACAAAAGCATTGCTAAACCGTACTCCCTCGCTGGCCAAATCATCTATCACCGGAGTTTTGATGAGGGGATGACCCGCACATCCCAGGGAAGTGTTGCGCTGATCATCGATTAGAAGGAAGATCACATTGGGCTTTTGCTCCTGTTCCGGAGGTGATGCACAGCCTGGCAACAATAGAGACAGAAGCATTATTACTATGCCTGACAATACCAGCAATTTTTTCCCATGCTTATATAATCCTGCGGCTGAAGGGTTATAGACCACCGGAATCTTATGGGGGTTATTAAACTCAAAAGCGTCTGATATGCGTTGTCTGTGACTAATCATCCTTCAGCATTTCAGATAACTCTTCAACAATTTGTGTGCTCTCTGGCAGTTCTGCAATGTTCTTATTTTCTCCCGGATCAACCTGATGATCATACAACATTCTGGCATACATCTCTCCATCATCATCGGTCCATTCGGTATATCGATAACGATCGGTCTTTACAGATGCGCCATCGCGGGAACGGCTGAAAGCAGCTTCTTCCCACCGGCTGTTCGGGTCTTCCAGCAGGGGAACCAAACTTGTACCATCAAGATGTTCGGGATCTGGCAGTCCACACAATTCACAAAGTGTAGGATAGAGGTCAACAAATTCAACCAGGCCGGTAGAGGCCTGACCGGCTGTCAAACCAGGTGCCGATACAATCATGGGTGATCTTAACGACTCCTCAAAATTGGTGAATTTACTCCAGAGTCCATGCTCGCCCAGGTGCCAGCCATGGTCTCCGATGAGCAGAACAATGGTGTTCTCTCTTAAAGAAAGGCGATCCAGCTCTGCCAGGATCTTCCCTACCTGTGCATCAACATAGCTCACACAAGCATAATAGCCATGTATCAATGTCCTTGCCAGGCTATCAGGAATCGGGGGATCCTTTGGAATACCCACATAATTATTCAGCTCCCAGAGATAAGTCAGGGAAGCTTCTGGCACATTCTCTGGTTGGAAAGGATTATCGGCCAGATCAATTTCACTCCGCTCGTACATATCCCAGTACTTCTTTGGTGCATTAAAAGGCAGATGAGGTTTTCTAAATCCGGCTACCAGGAAAAAGGATTTCTCTTTCTCTCCCATACGCTGTAGATCAGCAATGGTTTTTTCAGCAATGGCACCATCAAAATATGCATTATCAAGAACGTCGGATGATTCATACGCATGACCATATGTAAATTCATCTCTCAATATAAGATTTTCTTCCTTCAGATAATTTGCCCAGTTTCCCTTTGGATACCAGGGAGCCTCGACCCAACCATTTGGATGCCATGGGGTTTCAGACCACCCTCCGGCCCCGTCCTTCTCATAATGGTGATATACCTTGCCGTTTGAAATGGTATGATAGCCATGCTCCTTAAAATGCTTTGGCAGGCCGGTAATACCGGGAGCATCATCATCAGCAACCGATTTAAAACTGGTGAACCTTTCACGCGTCGGCCTTAACCCGGTCAATAAGCTGGCTCTGGATGCACCACATACAGGAACCTGACAATAGGAGCGGGTAAACATGACCCCTTCCCCGGCCAGTTGATCAATATTCGGGGATATGACCCCATCAGCTCCGTAACAGGCTAGCTGCGGACGAAGATCATCAATAATGATAAACAGAACGTTAGGCTTTTCCTTAAGACCATCTTCTGGATGCACATGATTAAACGAGGTGAAAAATAGCAGTATCAGGGTCAATGTCAGATCTCTCATCTCTTAAGTATCCGTTAACTGCGGATTCTCCATAAAAGCATAGGTGAGCAAATGAACAATCAGCATATGGGCATCCTCCACATGTCCATAATGTGTCGAATCGATAACTACAACATCAGCTGCAATCTCAGCGAGTCGTCCACGCTTGCCACCAACCAGTGCTATGGTATGAAGCCCCTCTCTATTTGCCCAATCAACCGCCTTCACCAGGTTAGGCGAGTTGCCACTCACGCTCATTGTAAAAACAATATCGCCTGGTTTGGCATAGTTCTTCATTTGATGAACAAAAATCTCTTCATAGGAATAGTCATTTCCAATGGCGGTCATCCACGATGTGGCTTCATTTAAGGAGAAACACTTAAACCGTTTTGACACCTTATCGGAGGCTCCTTTTCCCAGGTCTGTGGCAAAGTGCGAAGCCGATGCAGCACTCCCTCCATTTCCGAAAATAAAGATCTGCTTCTCTTCCCGGTTGGCTTCCTTAAAGAGGTCAATCAAATGATCAATTTTCTCAACAGGCATCCCCTCGATTACCTTCTTGTGGTTTTCTAAATAATCCTGAATCCAGCTCTGCATGATCATCTCCTTTCTATAAATCCAATTACAATTTCTCTGATACTGCTTTTGCCAGCAGAAGTGCTCCAATACCCACCACATCTTCACCTAAAGAGGCCAGTTTTATTTCCGGTCCTGGTTGAAATGCTTTTGTCAGGTATTTACCAATATGCTTTTTTACATAGTCTAATATCGGATCACCAATTAGAGACAACCCCCCTCCGATTATAATAACCTCAGGATTAAATAGATGCACTATATGTGACAGGCCAAAAGCCAGGTCGTCTGCTGTAGATTCGAGTATCTGAATTGCCCCGGCATCATCCTGTTGGATGGCCGGTAAAAGAAACTGTGCTTCAGATTTCTCAACCTCTCCTACCAATTGGGCAAGGATAGTTTCGGGATGGTCAGCAACATATTGACGAACTTTGCCATCCACTGCCCATCCGCAACAACGAGACTCAAAATTCGCCCCCGATTTATCAAACAGGGTAAGTCCGATTTCGGATTCACCTGGCATATTCCCATGAAATAGCTCTTTGCCAATAACAAGTCCACCACCCATTCCGCTGCCAAGTGTCACATAGAAGACTTTATCGTATAATTGACCAGCACCCTTGACAGCTTCACCCAGGGAGGCTGTATTTGCATCATTATCAACTTTTACCGGCAGTCCGGATATGTTGTGGAGCCAGGATGACAATTCAAAACCTGACCAGCCACCAATATGGTGTGATACCCTTACTTTTCCTGTAACATGGTCAACCGGACCACCGTATCCAACACCAATTGATACTGGACTGTACTTTTCAAGAATCTCATTCAGGATTGTGCTTTCAATCTGCTCTCGTATCCCTGCCGCCCCCTTCTCCTTGTTCACATTATAACGAAAATGCTCAATTATATTCAATTGTTCATCTCCAACAACGAGTTGCAGTTTTGTGCCTCCGATCTCAATACCAGTGTAATACTTCATATCAATTGGTCCTCTATATAACTGCTGATCATTTTCTCACTTGCATTTAAAATGGTTCCATAAGCCCCAAACATATCATCATTGTGATACCATTTTATATTTTCCGGTCCGCCAACCCAGGTCTTATATCTGATGGTCTCCTCTATTCTGTCTCGCAAAATGTCATAAAAAGGTTCGATAGAAGGGCCACCCACTATAATGGTTTTCGGGTCGATAATATTTGTGGCAACGATCAAAACATATTCCAGAACTTTCAGGATATGTTCTATGACCTCTTCATTGTTTATAATTTCAGGTGTTAACTCAGACAGATCTGTCAAATTGAGACTGAAATGGTTATTTATAAAGTCTAATATGCCTTTCACTGAAATTGCTGATTCAACATTTTTTTCCTCATTTGCTTTGCAGACAGGAATGGGAATATGACCAATCTCTCCCGAAAATCCACGAGATCCCAGGAAGAGACCATTGTTGTAAATCGACATTGAGATCCCCCTGCCAATGTGCAAAAACACATAATTATCATCATCCCAACTCCTGGTGTTTATAACAGAAGCTGCCTGTGCATGGATATCATGCTCAACATGCAGATATTTAATCTCTGGCAGGATCCGGATCAGTTCTCTGAAATCAAAATTGTTAATACCACGGATTCGGGGAGTGTAGACCCACCTTAGATTTTTAACATCCACTCCCCCTGCTACAGCAAATGAAATACCCAGTATATGCTCCGGTTTTACAGAACTCTCCAATAATGCATTGATAAAGGCCTTCGAAACATATCCGGACAGATTTCTGACCGTTACAGCTTCGCTGGTTGGATAGGTGAGTCTGTGTATTTCCTGCTTCCCAAAATTAATGATTGAACACAATATCTCCTTCGCCCTGATCTCCATTCCAAACAGCAGAAACTCTTTGCTGCTAAATGAATAGGTAAACGTCTTTCTTCCCCTGCCAGATGTTTCATCATCCTTCTCCTTGATTAATATACCTCGTTCATTCAGCATATTAATGATACTGCTGCACGACCCCCATGAGAGCTGCGTGCTTTTTAATATCTCACTTTTACTGGCGGCTCCTGTCTGAAGGACTTTAATTACCCTGCCGATTGTTGAGATCCTCATCGATTGATGAGTGGAAAGTTGTGGTCCTGGCATTTTGTTAGAAATAGTACTTAATCACAAAGATAATAAGAAATAATATATTTTATCATGACCTGATGTTTTGATTTCCTCAACACAGGATTTGAGACTCCCAATAAGATTCCTGGATGATAATTACTGTATTTAAACTATAGATCCGGTCTGCTTGCACAGAAACCCAGTGTTGTACCACCATCAACAGTTATACTTGCGCCGGTCATAAAATCACAGCCATCCGAACTCAGAAACACAACGAGATGGGCAATTTCACTGGACTCACCCACTCTTTTGGCAGGAATGGCACTGATTAACTTTGCACTCCTGTCAGGGGGCGTAAGGTCTGTTGAAATGGCACCAAGGACCAG
>JAOZUK010000647.1 GCA_029938715.1 Bacteroidales bacterium
AGTAACCGGAATCTGCAGTGAGGTGTTCAATCACGCCGGTGAGTGCACTCATGTGTCATCATGGCAAATTACTTCATTTATTGTAGTCTAACTTGCCGTCCAGTTTATCGGGGTAAGTCCAATTCCGTGGTTCAGGAAGATAAGGAAGATGGCAGAACCTATCTGAAAATTCATGAACTGAATTAAAGGATTCCCTTAAGCGGAATTATCATCAGTACGGAGCCAGTCCCGGATTCTTTCTTCAGTGGCATATTCCCTGAACCAGAGCACCTTGTCTGATTCCGAAGGGTCAAAAAGAAATTTACCTATTTCCCTTGCTTTATCCTTCCAGTCAATATTTTCCAGTGATGCAAGGGCAGTTGTAATATAGCTTTCAGGTCCGGAATACTTTTGCTTCAATTTGCCGAATTCCAGTCGATTTCGGATGTAGTCCGTGTTTGCCCTGGTAAGCTTAACCAGTTCTGTAATATCATAGAAGTCTCTACCTTTTGTCCTTTCCAGGATGGCACACATTTTCGTGGCCAGAACGAACGAAAGCGGTGCGCAGCGCAGAGGTATAAAGACATCAAAGCGGTTTAATACGGAAGTTTCAGGTTCATAACTGAAGTCTCCGTATTCATACTTTTCCGCATCTATCTTTATGAAAAACTTCCGGCCGGGGGCGTCCTGTATTCCCATTCTTTCCATGATGCCCGGAAAATTCAGGTATCGCGTGAATGGGGGGTTATCTCTTGTCTTCTTATCACTGTCTGGTTCTGCCAGGATGTTCTGCCTGTTCAGTGATTCTGACAAGTATTCCAGCAGGTTCCGGTGATCACTGTCCACGTACTCACCGATAATATCAAAATCCAGATCCTCCGAAAATCGCCTGAAGCCATTGATCAGGCGCAGTCTTGTACCCCCGATAAATACGAGTCGGGACTGATACGGACTCCGGTAGATGATCTCAAGAACCTTGCATTGCAAGTATTCCTTAATCATGGAACGGACAGAGGTGATGCCTTTTAGCTTCCCGTCAAATTCCTTTTGTATTTCTCCGAAATCAAGCATGGCCAAGTAGCTTTAACAGGATTTTTATTCTTTTCTCAAGTGCTAATGTTTCAAACATCTCTGTATATGATAAAAGCTTTTCGCGATCCAGTCCCCCATCCAATGAAGCTTCATTAAAACGAAGTTCCCTGATTTCGTCTTCACTGTTGTATGATGTGCGGAGGTAGAAAAAATCTGCCACGGCCTTTTCCGGACCTGCAATCCTTAACCTGCGCCCGTAGGTTCCTGTATCCTCCAACCGGTATCCGCAGTAGTGTTTATCCCTAAGCCGGGCGAACTCATATTCATGACCCGCCATATTGATTCGGAGGGTCCGGGAAGTACAAACCGATGTACACATATGCACTCCTTCCGGGAGAATGCCATAGAATGAAAGGGCTGATTCCAGGCTAATATAGGAAGGGGCATGCACTGTGTTGGCAATAATCCATGTGCTGTAGGGTTCCTTCAGGAAGTCCGGCAGACAGTACCAGGAGTTTCGAAGCTTGAAAACATATCCCTTCAGCTGCCATTCATAAAGCCTGCGGGGATCCAGATCCGGGTAGACCACTCCAATATCCGCCCGGGAGAATACGCCCAGCGGTTTCATCCTCTCTATGAAATCAAGAATGATCATATTGCAAATATACGTTATAAATAACTTAATAATGAAATATGATCTA
>JAOZUK010000648.1 GCA_029938715.1 Bacteroidales bacterium
GGTGCAGTACCACTCCCCGGCACAAACAGACACGTTGAAAAAAGATTACTCATAGTTCCTTATCCTTTGCCGTTCATTACGGCAGGCCATCTCCTCCACCGATATTTCCTTCGAACATAAATGCCCTGCGGGCAAAGCTTTAGACGTAGGTTGGGCTAAGCGATTTTTGACATTTTTGCTGGGCACACCTCAGGTTGGAATTTTATCACAACATGTGGAGTTGACAGCCAAATAAGCGTGCCCAACAAGCTGAATTGACATAATGCGGTTTAGCCCAACCTACGATTTCAAGTTTTAATATCCCATTTACATATGAACTACACAGGTGTGCGTGCCCAATGAAACAAGGACGCAATCAAAAAAGATTATGCCTCTAATCAAAGAATGTTATAAAGGTTTTGAAAGAAAAACTAAATCAGTCCAATCCCTATTATTTTGTAAGGCAATATCGTACTGCGTGTAGGTAGTAACCCTACAAACATTCTCTTTCGGCCCACAATACCGCCCGGCGGGAAAGCTCTGCACTTGTTTTGATGCAAAGTTTTTGTTTGATTCGGTCCCGATAGGTCCCGATTGTTTTGATCCCAAGATTCATCCTGCCCGCCACTTCACGGGTGGCAAGACCCGCTCCAATTAACCTGAAAACCTCAAGCTCTCTATCGGTTAACAGGTCAACGGTCGCTGCTCCCGCAGAGTCGGGTTTGACATGAAATTTATCCAGCATAAGAGCCAGCATATTAGCACTGACATGGATTTTGCCATCAACTATATCTCTTAATACAGAGATAACCGACTCACTTGCCTCCCTCTTCATGATGTAGCCTTTAGCGCCTGCACGAATGGATCTTTCCGCCCAGACTGATTCATCATGCATTGAGAGAACAAGAACATGGATACACTTATTTCCGGCAGATATCTCTTTCACCAGATCCAGACCATTATCGCCGGCCAGGGTAATATCGACAATTACCAGGTTCGGTTCATATTTAAATATCGCTTTTCTTGCCGATACTATATCTTCCGCCACGGCGCAGACTTCAAAATCATCCTCCTGCCCTAGTAGTTCTGCCATTCCCATACGGAAAATAGGGTGATCATCTACGATTAATATTTTCGATTTCACTCAAATACCTCACCTGAAACAGACACGACTGTACCACTGGTTTCATCAGAATCGATGGTCAATGTCGCACCAATCGCCTTGGCCCTGTATTTCATGGTATGGAATCCCAGGCCGGCTTCGTCGGGTTTTCCACCAAAACCACGCCCGTCATCCTCAATTTTTACCAAAAAGCCAGCTTCACTAAGCTTCATAACCACCCGGATAGTTTCCGGTTTACTATGCCGGACAGCATTAAATACAGCCTCCCTTATAATATAGTGTAAATGTGTGGCTATATTATCACCAAACTCTTCACCATCACTTTCACAGGAGAGTGTACATTTAATGTTAAACGAATTTTTTACTTCAACAACCAGCTCTTCGACAGCTGATTCTAAACCATACTCTATCACGTGCACCGGGTACAAGCCCTGAGATAAACGGCGTGTCTTGTCTATCGCATCTCTGATAAGATTGCGAATAGAGTCAAACTGTTCAACAATTTCCGGCACCTGATTTCCAATCTTCTGCTGTAAAGCCTTACTGAGCAATTCAACACCGGTCAGGTGTGAACCCAGATCATCATGCAGATCTCTCCCTATCTTGCTCC
>JAOZUK010000649.1 GCA_029938715.1 Bacteroidales bacterium
GGGACAATTTTAAGATATTCTTTCGGGGATAACCAGTCGATATCCAGGTTAAAGGATTTCTGGATTTTCATTAAATCCTTTAATTTTCTGGCATCTTCATCTGTATAGGCGGGAAAACTGTATCCATTCTGAATCCAGCCGATATCATCGCCATGGGTCTCTTTCCAGGTGGAAAATATTTCAATGCTTCTCTGACTCGTTAAGATTTTTCCTTTATCAGAATGAGTAGCCCGAATCCCGCCAATGGCCTTTTTATTCTGTCCCTGACCCGGCGATGCCAGGGCATCAATGACAAGGACCTTGATCTTGTTTTCAGCCAGGGACAACGCAGCAGGCACCCCAACAGAACCGGCTCCGATAATGATAACATCATAGTTTTTCATTATTCACCTCCAGTGGCAAATTTACCCAGGGGGACTTCAACGTACAGGGGGCGCCGAACATTGTTGACGATATCTTTTTGAGCTGTTTTTTCTGCCCAAAAGATCTGGTTCATCAGGTTTTCACAGGTTTTATACCCGCAGGGTCCCATACCGGCCCTTGTAATCGCCTTGATCTGGTTCATATCTGTAATACCTTTTCTAACAAGTTCCCTGATCTCACCTGCTGTTACTCTTTCACAAAGGCAGACCACCTCATCATCCTGAATATGATCATGGGGGATCTTTTCAGTAAGCTTTTCGGTAATTTTGTTGTCCTGTATAATAAATGCCACCACTTTTTTGGCAATATTCTTAGGGACGCTGATCCTTACAACCTGGGTCCGATCACTTGTCTTTGTCGCCCTTGCCCCAAGTGCCGTGTAAGTGCCCAAGGGATTCCCATCCACATCGACGAGGGCAATGTTATCCCCCTTTTTAACTTCAATATTTGAAACTTCATAGGGAAGAAAGATCACAGGGTTGTCAGGGTCTTTCCTGTAATCTACCAGGGTAATGGCAAGTCCCGGACAAATGGTAAGACATTTCATGCATCCTTTACACTCGCCCTCAAATTTGGGCAGGCCTTTAATGGGATCTCCCTGCATTTGAATGGAGCCTTCAGGGCAGATCGTGCTACAGGGGTTGCAGGGGATTTCCTGCTTACAGTGAATAACCGGAAATATTCCCTTCTCATCCGCCAGGGCTTTAAGCTCCTGTACAGGGCCAGGATGGGATTTAAGAATATCTGCCTTTTCATACCAGGATTTTGGGATCTGCTTTGCATCAGGAATGAAATGTTGAACCACTTTTAATCCTGCGATTTTACCATTGAACATGGCAGATGATGCTTCGGCGATTTCTGAGGCATCCCCTGCGGCAAAGACCTTGATGCCGGCAGATTTTGCTTCCTGTGTAAATTCTGAAACCGATTCAAGCCCCACGGCAATAAGAATGGTATCACACTCAAAAGTTTTGTCGGTGCCTTCAATGACCTGAAAGTTTTTATCGATTCCGGCAATGGTAACCGAAGAAACCGATTCTTTTCCATTGGCCGATACAATGGAATGGGAAGTGTATATGGGAACGCCAAGTCTTTTGAGTTTGTCTTCATGAACCTTGTATCCCCCGCATTCGGGCAGGGCCTCACAAAGTCCCACAACATTTATACCGGCCTGCAGGGCATGGTATCCGGCAATAATGCCCACATTGCCACCGCCAATAATAAAGAGTTTTTCAGTGGGTTTGATAAGATCCCGGTTCACAAGGGTCTGGAAGGCCCCGGCGCCATA
>JAOZUK010000232.1 GCA_029938715.1 Bacteroidales bacterium
AGGTTTCCGGATAGGGTTCTATGGCCGGCCAAACATAATTTCCAAGGGTGGGGAATCTGACAAAATTGTGATCAACAGCCCCCCCCAGGGTTTGAACACAACTGTCAATAAAGGCCAGTACACTCTCATCACTATAAATGCTATCGCGGTGTTCTGTCCATCTGCAATAGACCTTGTTCATATAGTGGCTATCCTCCATCAGGCGTTCATACCAATAAATCCGGCCTCCCTGCGGATAACACCATCCATAGGTCTCTTTTGCATCCCAGCTTTCCCCGTAATTCAAATTCCCATATCCCAGGTTGTAGTCCCATGGTGGACCAGCAACCAATTGACCTCCATCTGCATCATTCTCCTTATGAAAATAGTTGCTAAATAAATAGTTATCAATTCCTTTCGAAATTTCATTAAGGAACATCAGGTCAATAAAGGACTTGGTTTTAATGTATTTTCGGTATCCACTTTCCGGATCTGTAAAACCAGAACCTGACATCACTTCATCGAAATTTTGCATCCAGTCCCGGATATAGGAAGCCTGATCCGAAGTAAGATCGGCATATTCGGGGTCGTAGTATTCATACCACATTTGTCCATGATAGGGTTGTCTCACCGGAGACTCCCACCACTCTTCCTCTAACAATTTGCCCGTCTTGTCCCTTCGCAAAATATAGCCGCCTGAAATCTCTTCCGGCGTTACGTCCTCCGAGGTAAGCTTATCAATGTCTACCCTGTTTTCGTCTCGTTTTAGTTTTTCCATTAACACGTATACACCCTCATATTCTCCATTGAGGATCACTTCAATAAACCTGGTTCGGGGCGCCCACCGGCCTGTTCTTCTAAAGAGTTCATAACTGAGTACATTCTTTACCAGGGTCTGATCGCTAAAGGGTCCGTTAAGGACAAAGTCATTCTCCTCCGGTAATCCCAGAATGGATATATTGTTATTGGACCCATCGGCATTCTGCAGCTCTATGCTGAAAGATTTTTTTGCAAATTCTTTGGAAGACTCACCACGTCTTTCGATGCTTATTAATCCGTCATACTCATTCCATGGATTATCCATGGAGTTTATAGCACCTTCTCCATTGTAAATCAATCCCATATCCGCGACAATACGTGGTTCATCGGGTATTTTTTGTCCATGGGTATTGATATGCATTAAGGGAAGGTTAAACTCCGTAAACGAAGCTGTATCCGCAAACCATTCCGGCACCGGCCCATAAATTGAATCAGATCCGGATATTTTTGCATGCAGGAATACATTCGCTGAAAAATCATTCGCGCCGGCACGCCAGCTATGCACTTCCACAGCAAGTACATTCTTTCCAGGCACCAGCACCGATGAGACAAATTCCTTTAGCTTGTATCTGTATGGATTTACACCCGTGTACATGATGGCCTCGTAATAATCATTCAGTTCCATGTTCCATGAAATGGGATCCTGCACATTTTCGCGAGCGACTTCGGTTCCGTTTATATAGGCCACAAAACCAGCATCATAATCCACATCAAAGTACAAATCTGTGATATCAGATATATCCTGAACATCAAATGCAATCCGAATGTATACGCTTTGGGTACCAACGGGAAGTATGGTAACGTCATCATCATCTCCAAACCCGAATCCAGGTTCTCCGATCTCCCAATTGCTGTCATCATAACTTATCTCCTGCCACACTGTTCCCAAATCCCGATCAGGCACCAGATAGGGGCAGCTCTCCCCTTCTCCGAAGATGGATTCCCAATGAGGATCTTCCTGGGAGAATGAATTGTAATGGGCAACTATTAATATGATTAGAAAAACGTATCGTATGAACCTAATTCTCATTTTATTGTTTTTTTTGGTATCACTTATATCATTGGTTGAAGGATAGATATCAATCCTACTGTCACCAAATGCTTCTTAACTATCATAATATCTTGCTGACTGACGGTCTACCGAAGAAATCCTGATACACGCAGTCTATCTGGAAACCATCCACTCCTGCTTTCAAAAGTCGCTCGGCATCCCTACTGGCTTCGGATCGGTGTTGCTCCTTTGAGTATCGAAAAGTGTTGAGTGCCGGAATTACCAGCGCTCCATTCTCCTGAATTGGCTTGACGAGTTCCAGTGGCCATTTTTCGGGGACACCAAACCAATAATATCCGTAAAGATCGACCTCTTTGCCCTGCTTCACACTTTCTAACATCTCGTCCGAAATCGTGAGTAGTACTTTTCCCTGAAACTGTTCTTTTACCTGAGAATCACCCAGGGTCATACAAGCCCTGTCCAAATTGTATTTATCAATGAGGTTCAAAATCCGATTGAAAAAAACTTCGCTTCTCTCCCCTTGCTTTATATCGAACATGACACCAAGGTTCAGCGAACTACAAAGCCTGAGCATAGTGTCTAATGAGGTAAGGGTTTCATCACTGTCCAAGAATTTAATACCCAAAAGAGCTTCCAATGTATGGTCGGAGATCTTTTTGTCAATTCCGCAAGCATCCATCATATTGTTATCATGAAATACGATTGGATGATGATCCTTACTCTCACGCACATCCAGTTCAACCATATCATATCGATAGGTGGCTGCCATTTTTACAGCCATCTTTGAGCATTCAGGAATAGCTGGTCCAACCACACCTCCCCGATGAGCAATGAGGATGGGACCCCGGGCACGCACCTTTTCCGCATCCCATACGTCAATTAGTTCCTGACATCCGGAAGCTAACACCGGATCATTCTTAAACGTGTTTCCCTTAACGCTGATCAGGCTTATAGAAAGTACAACCTGCGTGACGAAGATGATAGCAAATTTATGGTTTTTCATTGTTAACTGCTTGTTATTGAATCATTACACGTTTTACATACAGCTGGCCATTAATATCTGACTTAATAATATAAACACCTGGTCTCATACTTGATACAGGAATCTTCAACACCCTGTACCCCGGATTCATATGAATGTCCTTCATTCTGTTTCCAACTTCCCGCCCGCTCAGATCCAAAAGTGAAATGGTAATTTCAGATGGTTGCTCCAGGGTAAAAGCAACTGAAATTTCTTTCTTAGCAGGGTTCGGGTAAATCTCCACATCCATATTTAAGCTTTCCCGGTCTGAAACTGAGACTGTCGATTTATAGGTAGCCCGAATAACAGCCGGGCCCGCACCCATTGTCAGGGTGGTGGTTGCTGCACTTGAATCTGCAATTAGGGGGCTTCCTGACTCAATCACCCACTTATCGAATATCCTTTCATCAAAAACAGGATTGGCCATGATTGTTAGCTCTTCTGCTTCGAAATAGTTTCCTCCACCGGAACCGCTATTCACAAGTAAGGTATAAACAGGTCCTGCTTCAGAGTCTATGAGCTGAATTCCATCCAGCCGGGTGGTCACAGGCCCCGTTTTCTTGCGATAAATCCGGAACCAGTTGATGGCATTCAGATTGGGTGATCCCATCACACCGGCCTCACTTATATTCAGGCTGATCAGGTTCCAGCCATTTGATAAACCGGCCAGATTCCAATTATATTCATCTTGATCGGCTCTGCCGGCACTTCCAATCTCCACCTGGTTGCTGGATTCAAATTGTGAAACATCGGATACATAGTACCAGAATTTCAGTTCTGTACTTTCCACTGAGCCCCTTGAATTGTAGGGTTTAGCAAATACCTTTTTAAATTCATCTGTACTGGCAGCAGAGAACTCGAGACAACCCGTCCCCTGTTGCTGATCGACGGTATTCAAGCTTAATCCGGCTGAGGAATTCCAATTTGATATCTCATCACAAGCATCCAGATAGGCACCCGGATTGCCGGAGATAACCTGTTTTATTTCTGTTTTCGCACCAAACCACTCCTCTCCATCCTGGACCATCTGCCATTGAAAAATAAATATTCCATCGGCTTCGGGAACCGTTATTTCAAAGGTGAAGGTTTTTTCTGCGCCGGGAAGAATGCTATCCCCCTCAGTTAAATCCACACGTTTGAACCCCCAGATTTCATTGTCAGCAGGTCCCTGGCTTCCGAGCCTGAACTGCCCTCTATTCGTCCATGCCGTTACACCGGTATTTTTCATGGTAATACTCACGGTAACTGTATCCCCGGCTATTAATTCGGGGAGCTCCTGTGAAACAAAAGCAGCATTGTTCCCTGTGGGTTTACCTCCATACATTAAATCGCGCTGGGAAACGCTATAATAGTGCACCGAGTTTTTAGCGGCCAGCCATTCCAGTAAGCAGGCACGCAACTCTTCGGCCTTATCCATATATGAAGCCCTATTAGGGTTGCTACCCAGGAGGTTGTTCATCTCATGCGGATCGGAATTTAAGTCATACATGGCATTGATGACTATAGATTTGATGGTGTAAGGAATGATCAGCTTCCAGCCATCCTTTACCACCATATAATTGGAGATATTCTCCCTGTCCCATTCCGTAACCACGTATTGACCATGGACCGTATCGGTCTCCTCTATTAATCCACGCAGGCTCTTCCCATCTGAATCCCTTTCGGGCAAATCAAGATAATCCAGGATGGTTGGAAATAAGTCCACCAGAGAAACGTAACTATCCACGTTAGTCCCAGCCTGCACCTCTCCCGGAAAACGCATGAGTAAAGGAATGTGTGCCGATTCCTCGTAAAATATGTTTTTTTCACGCATGCCGTGTGCACCCAGCATTTCGCCATGGTCACTTGTAAAAATGATCAGGGTTTCATCTGCAATTCCCAGTGAATCCAGCTTGTCCAGAATCTTTCCTATCCAGTCGTCTATTTCAGTAATTATTCCATAATATTCTGAAATCATGTACTTGATTTTATCCGGATCTGCGTATTCTGTTCTTTTCTGCCTGCTATTGGAGTTTACATAGGGTGAGTTATTCATGGGATCGTTGATACTCACCGGCGGGATCATGTCCTCAACCAGGTACATCCCGTAATAGGGCTCCGGAGTCAGCATGGGTGAATGCGGAAAATGAAACGAACAGGTAATGCTAAAAGTCGTGTCCTTCAGTCTCTCGATGGCCTCAAGGGTTTGTTTGGCCTGAAAGGCTGTCATGGTATGCTCAACGTCCAAATTAAGCTTGCCATGCTGATCGGGCTGAGAATGTTTTAAGTTTTGATTTTGCAGGTCCTGCCACGACATGCCATAGAAACGATCAAGGGGATTGGCCAGATAGGGCCATCTTGACATGCCATCAATAAATTCACCGTCTCCCGGACCAGGTGCCGGTCCAAGGGTGTTTAAATCATCGCGCCAGATAAAACTTTGCCCCCCGGGGCCAAATACTGAATTCCCGTTTTCGGCATACTGAACCGGATTTTCATAGACTTCAGCATGGGAAGATAGGGCATGCCATTTGCCATAATACTCACAGTGATAGCCATTACCTGCCAATACTTCATCGAAAGTGGGCATGGTCATTACACCCTCTCCATTGTAATAGTAGGTCTGACTATTGGAGTTCACCCCGGTATGTTCGACAATAGATCCGGTAAGCATGGAGGAACGGGCCGGGCCACAAACAGCACAGGGCGTATAGGCATTTCTAAAGTATGCTCCCTGTTCTGCCAGGCGATCGAGATTGGGCGTTTTAATCACTGTATTACCCGCATAACCCAGAGCATCGTAGCGCTGCTGATCAGTAACGATGAATAATAGATTTTTCTTGTTCCCATTCTGGGCAGAGACTGTCTGTGTTGTGAAGAGCCCTCCCAGGATAACTACTGCTGAAATAAAAAATAGCCTTCTGAGACTTTTCATATGCTTATTCGCTATAGTGATAATTTGGTGCCTTACCCATCACAAATTTTAATACCCCTCCGTTCATTATGTCCTGATGGGTAATCGTCATCTTATTGTGCTCCTCTCCATTCAATTCGACATGCTGTATATAGATATTTTCGGGACTGTTATTTTCTGTTTCTACGGTGAAACTTTTACCGCCCTGCAAATGGAGGGTCGCTTTTTCAAACAGCGGACTTCCAAACACATATTCCGTCGATGCGGGAAATACAGGGTAAAAGCCAAGTGAGGATAAGACATACCAGGCTGACATCTGCCCGGCATCCTCATTGCCGATCACACCATCGGGATCGTCATGGTAAAACTCCTCCA
>JAOZUK010000650.1 GCA_029938715.1 Bacteroidales bacterium
TCAATGACACGTTTCCAATCAACTACCCCATCACCACATGCACATCCAACCGGTGTACCCGTTACCTTTCCACGTTCATCCTTACCCTGTTGAATACTGATGTCTTTGGCATGAAAATGAACCAGCTTATGCTTTACACTTTCCAGCCAATCGTATACATCGCCCCCACCACCAAGATAGGCATTTCCTGCATCGAAATTTATACCAATTGCGGGAGATTCAACAAGTTCGTAAATACTCTGTAGGCCTTCAGGGCTTTTACTGTATTGCTGATGTTGCTCCAGCCCGATTAAAATCCCATGCCGTTCCGCAACCATTGCTGCTTCGGTCAGTGTATATTTCATCAGAGTATAATCCATCTCTTTGGTTGTCCAGGCTGGTTTAGGACCTTCGTCTGTGTTTACCACAGGAGCTCCCAGGTCAGAAGCAAAACGGATGGCCATTTTCAGATATTCCACACTTATCTCAGGTTTGCACAAAGGGGTGTGCGTCGAAAGCCCTGAAACTTTAATACCATGCTTATCACAGATTTCCCTGATATAAAGCGGATCCTCATACATTGAAACCGAATGAAAATAGCCCGCTTCGCTTAATAATTCACGGCCCAGATGAACCATTGGTTCAATGTATTCATAGCCTATCTCTTTAGCCTTTTCCACTCCCCAGGCAAAGGGTTTGTCGTGGTGACGAACAAATTCCATGTTGACACCTAATTTAATCTGACTTTCTTTCATCGTATTTATAATCAGGATTTGGCTCCATCATTCTGGCACCTGTGGATTCCCTCCACCGATGCAGCATCTCAGTTAACTCGGCTGCTTTTCCCGGCTCCCTGTCAGAGAGATCGATCTGTTCTCCAATGTCTTCTTTCAGATTGAACAGCTGGACCATACCATCCTCATAATACTCCAGCAACTTTTGACGTCCTCCCCTCCTTGAAAGAAGGGGATTACTCGAAGCAAAGCTTCTCGTGAGCTTCGGTTCCATTGGCTTCTACGAAGCCACGGGCAGTACTTCCTCGCGGGTTCCTACAGGTTCCTGCTGCCGACCACCAACGTGGTTCGCTTCACAGACCATCTCCGTCTGTCCGACGGTTTTAATATTCTTGGCTGCATTAACATCAGCATTTTCCTCATACCCACAGGCAATGCATTCGAATTCAGCCTGTGACAGCCTGTTCTCTTTTGACGTATGTCCACAGCATGAGCATCGTTGTGAGGTATGTCTGGGGTTGACTTCAACCAGCATCCCACCTTTCCAGAAAAGCTTATAGTCGAGCTGGCGTCGGAACTCAAACCATCCCTGGTCAAGGATGGATTTGTTCAACCCGGACTTTGCTCGTACCCTCCTGCCGGGTTCTTCGATCGTACCCCTTGCTGATGCGCTCATATTTCTTATCTACAGGCCCTCAACAAATACCCTTGCGTGGTTTTGGCTGGTTTCGGTGCTGAGTTTATGAAGAAAGTCTGAACGTACATTTGATATGGTATGATGAAGCCTTGATATCTTTCTCTTCTGTTTCTTCCAGTTCTGTGATCCCTTCTTTTTCCGTGAAAGTTTCCGCTGCTCTCTGGCAAGCCTCTCTTCATGCTTTCGGAAACTGTTCACTCCCTCAATCATTCTCCCGTCTGAAAAGACTACAAAATAGTTGATCCCTGCATCTATGCCAATCTCAGAATCAGAAGGATGCTTCCCTATTT
>JAOZUK010000233.1 GCA_029938715.1 Bacteroidales bacterium
GAAGGATCCTCAGATTCGTTGATTTCATTGCCCAGATCAAGCATTTTTTGTGCAACTCGAACTCTAAAGATATCTATATCAATCAGCTCCTGAACATTATATTGTCTCTTCATTCCGACGTTCGTATAAACTACTCTTAACTCCATCAAAGTATTTACAAACCACTTTATCAAATCTGCTTTCGCATACAGAGGAAGTGTTTCATCCTGAAGAAATGATAAGTTATCAATGCTTATCATTCGGGAAAAGAGTATTCCGGATTTCTCACTCTCTCTGGCAGGTAAGGCTAATGGTTTCCCATACTTAAGCGTACTTAGCACAAAAAAAGCGTTTGAATAATCTTCCATGCTCCAGACATTTTTATAATCAGGCATCCCAAGCTCCTGGTACTCCACCAGAGTAAGTGAGTGATCTGTATCATTCGCTTTTTTACAGGAGCCCAGAGAAATAGAGAATATCAGAGTTAATAAAACGTAGTTTTTCATTACATTCCAAATTGTTTTTGCTTAGAGAACTTAGTGAACCACCAGCATTTTTCCTGATTTGAGCATTCCCTCGAAACGCATTCTGTAGAGATATAATCCCGCCGGATGATTGCTGCTGTTCCATCTGATCATGTGATTTCCTTGAATCATTTGCCTGTTTACCAGGATATCAACAGTCCTTCCCTGTTCATTCATAACTTCGATTAAAACATGACCCGCTTTCTGGATCTGGTAGGGGATATGCGTATTCATACTGAATGGATTGGGGAAGTTTTCACCCAGATCAAAAGGAAGCGTGGTAAGTTTTATGATGCCACCGGGAATAGATGAATAGTCAAAATACTCGTCCACCATATGCCAGTACTCTTCACTGGCCCCATCATAGTCTTTCCGAAGATAACCGGTCTTTAGCGGATGGCGCTGAAATTCATCTAAGTCTTTCAGGGTTGCCCCATTTGCAGCATCCCATTCATATACAGGAATATCAGCTGGATTAATGGTTGATATCATACCGCGTTCCATGGCCATATGGAAGAGCCCGAAGTTACCCGGTTCATGTCCGCCAATCCAGTGACCTATGATGTCAACATAAAATGGATTGAGACCAAAAATGATCACATTGGTCATATAGTCATTGGCCAGTCCGTCGTTGGGACCATCAATAAAGTGACCATCTCTACCATAGACACCTTCGATTATATGAAGGCCTGCTGTTGTTACCGAGTTATTATCCAGGCATCTTGATGCCC
Source organism: Bacteroidales bacterium (assembly GCA_029938715.1). Taxonomy (GTDB): domain Bacteria; phylum Bacteroidota; class Bacteroidia; order Bacteroidales. The sequence continues at coordinate 1,235 of JAOZUK010000233.1, forward strand.
AGGTTTCCATCCAAATACCTCCATCCTGTCCGGGCCTGTCCCAACGCGGAACGCCATCTGCAACGTGGCGGTTATAGTTATTCTGAATCGAAGCAAATGCATCCGCCTGGATATCTTCTTCCAGGATGTTCAAGTGGCTTCCATGGACTTTGCAATGTTGCTGATAATTCATGGCAATTGTCCCCTGGATGTTTTTGGCACAGAGTGTTAAACCCATTGCATGCGCTTTCAATTTAGAAATGTTCAGAAGCCATGATTCCGGAGCATTCACCGGCCATAGGAAAGGGATCCTGTTGAAGTAGAGCCCATCCTCTACATCCATCCATTGAAGCTGATCCGGGTTTAAATCGAAATAGGGTGTATCGATACCTTTCATATCAATTCCGGTCCTCTCTGCCATATGGATATATCCACCTTCAGCCAGGTCTTCCGGACAATTCACTTCACGTGCATATATCTGAGAACCGCTTATTTCGAGCTCCTTAAGGCTCTCGATAACCCCTTCTGTAAAATTCGAATCGGTAACTACCCCCATGGATCGTTCAATGGTGTAATCCGAATCCCATTTACCACGGCAGGTCAGATTAGGCTTAATTACAATCTTATGTGTGAGAGGTACTCCGTTATCCGGGTTGTCGGTGAGACCAAAAACAGACCTGCCAAAACTCATTCCGGCTTGCTTTATGGCTGATGCATTGGTCTTGACATCCACATCCGTTTTCATGATGAACACTGCATCCTTGTTTTCAAAAATAAAAGGATGCACTCCAATCAATGATTCTGCTTTGCTAAGCTGCCGATCCCATGCATGCAGGGGATTAAGCATTAAAGCTGAACCTGCGATGGTCGATGAGCGGATGAAACTTCTTCTGTTCTGGAACATATCCCTTAGATCAATTAGCCCAATAATGTACGTCCAAATTAGATGATCTCAAAGAAAATTCAGAAAATTAGTTCTATTGAGTTGTAATAAGATTTTTCTTTCTTAACTCTTTTACCCCATCTTCCCAGGCTCCTCCTGCTCCCCATAAATAATAAGTAAAATACATGGTGCTATTCTGAAAAATAGGAACCCAGGGCTGAAATTCAGCATAATAGTAATGGGTATCCTTGTTTTCAGGATGGTTCATCCACATGTGCAAAAACAGAGGTTGATCAACAGGGAAAGCCCCTACAAAAGAGATATCCTCTATGGTATCATAGCCTGCATTCCAGCCCTCTTTTAAAAACATTAATTGTCCGAAACGGTCATCAGTAACCATCCTGTATTCATGTAAGCCATCCAGCTCCGGAACGGTAAAGATATCTTCAGTCCAATGTCTCTTCCCAAGTGCGAGAATTGGCTGAGGTCCCAGTACATTGGCTTCGGGATTTTTGAAAGTCAGTGCAAACCGTACCTCCAGCAAAGGTGAATTGTCGTATAGGGTAAAGGTCTTTTCCAAGCGGTTGCCAAAATAATCGGTCCACATCCTTACCCTAACATAATCGCCCTCCTTTTTTACAATTTCTGCATCATATACCTGATGATTCTCCATGCTCCCCTGCCCAAGAAAATCCTCAAATCCACCGTAAGGATAAAAAGCCCTTTCACGAAAAGGTCGTTTATGATCATTGACTTTCTCAGGCCATAACTTAAATAACAGATTGTCATTCCGGCTCTTCACATTGTATTCAATAACCCTGGCACCGGTAGTCAGTAAAGTAACCTGTACACTGTCGTTTTCCATGCGGTACTCATTAATGCCATCGTTGTTCAGATCAGTCTCATAAACATAAGGTGCCCCTTTAGCTTTTCCAACACCCAGTTGAGAGGTGTAGTCAACCCCCAGGGCAGACACTTTTACCTTGTAATGACCGGCAGGAAGCTCTAACTCAAATTGCATATCTTCAAAAGTGCCTGATTCGGCACCACATATCTGGCTCATTTCATAAACCACCCTCTTTTCATTTTCAGCTTTAACTACCTGGACTTTTACGGGAAAAGAGGTTTGTCCGGTAAAATTATGAATGGTTACCGGGTAACTTATCAAAGGTGTATGGCCATATAAAAGGCGGTGAACTGAAATGACCGGTGGCAGATCTATCATGGTGAGTGTGCTTTTCTCTTTACCATCCCACTTTAAATGCACTGCAACTGGATTTGTATGATCCATGGCACCAACTCCCGGCTGCAAGGTAAAATGCTGTGTTTTTGTACTTCCCGGGGTAAGGTTGATTGCCACAGTTGAACTCCCTTTCACTGTCAGCGATTCGGGAAGGGTTAAATCCAATTGCCCCGAGACCGATCTATTTAAAGTATTTATTACTGTTACCTGCAAATCGCACCCCTCAGTTTTGGCCACAAGGCTTATACGATCTCCAAAATAATTTTCAAGAAATTCCCTGTCGAGCAGTAACATCTGCAGAGTATTTCGGTAGATGGCCGGTCCAACCATTTTTCCTTTTTCCAAAACACCCACTTCACGCCGGTCGAGGATGGCTTGCCACATGGATTCGCGGGTTAGCTGTTTCCCTTTTTCAAGGAACAGTACCATGCTTGATGTGGCATTTCCATCCAGATAGCCGGTTCTTAGTACAAAAGGTATCTCCTCATTATCAATTTGTATCTTGTTCCCTTCGACAGCAAAATATCCATCAAACTGGTAAGGATCTGCAAGGGTATCCATCACGTTCCGGAACACATAACCCTCTTTCTCATGTGCAAAATCAACCCAGACTTTACTATCTCGCCTGTCCAGCCGCTGAAACTGATAGCCCTCGTAATCCCTTAAACCAAAAATAGTCGAGTAGCCCACATCGGTAACCACTGGCAGCTTCGCCTGCTCTATCCACTGGTCGAGTTCATCTTTGATTATGTAATCCATTAATCCGCTAAAAACGAACCAGCTATTCCCTTCATTCATACCTGTTCCGATTACCTCCAGGGGGTGTCCCTTTGTACATGTTACACTCTTTAACAATGTTTCAACCCCAAACCAGCCTTTGTGGAAATCATACTTCTGAATAACATCCCCGGTGTTATTTAATAATGCTTTAAATTGATCCCGGGTATTGCGATCAGTTGAACTTACCACAAATAGTTTCTTATCCCCTGCCTGAAGAACAAACGCATCTACTCTTTTCAGATCTATTGCACCATATTGATGGCTTTTCAACTCTTCTGGCCAACTCGCTTCTTCGAAAATACTCCCCATAAGCTCTTTTCCCAGAGAGCTTTGCGGATCAATATAAACAAGTACATTCCCCAAGCTGACTGACTGTTCCAAGGTAGTTCTGTCCGGCTGTTCCAAAACTTTGAAAGAGGTTGAAATCAGGTTCGCAATGAATCCCTCCTGCATCAACAAACCGGGTATTCCCATGTCTTCTGCAATATCCACTTTGCTTTGCAAAATGTTCATTTCCACATCTGGGATTGCCATCTTAAACAGATTTCCATAGCCGTACCAGTGTGTATAAGTATCGTGCCAGTAATTGGTAAATCCGTTAAACTGAAAATTATTCCGGACTGCGTTATCCATAGGCGCTAGATCCCCTCCATGAAACTTGAATTCTTCAAGCTCCTGGGCTAAGACATGGGTGCTGCTTAATCCAAGAAACAGCAATAATAGGAGGGTTGTGATGCTTTTCATAGGGTTAAAACGGTTGAATGACTGATGTTGAAAACTGCTGGTCAAACAGACTCCTTCCACGCTTTTTACCGAATTTTTTGGTGTACTCCTGGATCTTCTCATGAGCCTCTCGTGATTTCGCAGCTTCCCTGGTCTTATTATATATCATGATTCGCAATTGATGCTGGTCCCGGTAATCGGGAAAACTGGGCATGCCCGATCCCATATTCTCAGGATAAGCTTCAGAGGTCTCCACATATGCAAGTGCTTCTGCATAATCCCCTGTTTTATAAGCATTGTAGGCCAGCCTCAGGTTGTTGTACTCATAGAGATCATGACCGGTATTCTCACCTTCGAAGGGCAGCACATTGATGTCACGAAGTACCTCCAGCGAAAGCTCAAAATCTCCGTTTATTGTGAGAAACTTGCTGTATGACAGGTCCAGAATATAATTTCCGGGGAACTTCTCATGTCCATCGGCCAACAAGGTAAGCGCAGAAGCATTGTCTCCACGTTTATTATAAATATCAGCCAGCACTCTGTAGATCCGCCACTGATCGGGGTCAATGGTGAGCGCCCTTTGCATATCGTCCAATGCTGCATCAGATTGCAATCCGGCCAGGCAGGCCCGGGAATAATAAAAGGGTACAAAATCCGGCTCTTCTCCCCATTTTATCAGCAGGCTCTTTGCCTCAACATTACGTCCCCTGTTCCAGAGAATAAGCGCAGAATAATAATCGGTGATCCACGAGGGACTCTGCAATGATGCCCACTCCAGTACCGCTACTGTTTCAATTCTGTATGGAAATACATACTCAGGACTTGCTTTTAGAGCACTCTCCAGGAACATGTTTGATTTCTCTTTGTCATCTCTGTGAAGCCAGGCCAACCAGTAATCGATCACCGGATAGGCCGGAGCCTCTGCAAGCACTTTCACTGCCTCTTCATGCAAATCCAATCCTTCATAAAATAGAGATGTCTCCAGGTATTCCTCCCTGACCATCTCACTTTTGAAGGAGTGCTTGAATGCATCCAGGCTCCCTGAGCCGGACTGAAGAAGATATTGTTCAAAAAGTGCAAAATGATTTAAGGGATCTATCTCAAGAATGTCAGCCAATATCTTTTCTGCGTCCTTTTGATGGTTCAGTTTACGCTGCGCAATGGCCTTGATCTTATAGCTATTCAGGTTCTGATCATTATAAGAAAGTGATTG
>JAOZUK010000651.1 GCA_029938715.1 Bacteroidales bacterium
CGTCCTGTTCATGTATCGGAAAAACAAAATTTCCACCGACAAAAGACAGATGCAAGGTTGTTATCCCTAAGCCTTTACGCCCTTAAGCCTGCCCGCAGGGCATTATGTGCGGTTGATATATTGAGCATAACGTTGACCCAGATGCTTCATAAGTTCTCCGGCACCGGTTATTTTTAGGGGTGTCATCAGGATATGTACATGTTGGTCATCAGAACATAAGCATGCACAGCGCAACCTGAATCGTGAGCATAATTATCGAGCCACTCAAGGTAACACTGGTAGTCTTCGTCAAAAAAGAAACAGGCCTGGCGATTGTTCCCTCGCTGGATCAAATGAACTGGAACACCGGCTATGATGATACGAGCACGTCTTGGCATTTTTTAACCATGACTAAAAATGGTAGCACACTTGACCACACCAAATAAACCGTGGTCTGTCCCCATTCATTGCAGGTTTCCGCTCGTATTTTTATTGTTCCCTGTTTTTTTGTTGATTTATCGGGATGTAGGGGCTTTAGCAAGTGCCATTCGTGTCTGCCCCATTTTTCCTTCGGAGGGATCGATTCTAAAATCAGATTGCAGGTTCCGCCAATGTTCTCTCAGCTGATCCTTGTGTGCGTCATCCATGGGTAGCTCATTAAGTGCTCCAGGCCAGAGCGTTCGTGCCTTATCTAAAGTATCAGTAAGTTGCGGCTTGATCGCTTTCCAGGGGATATCAGCTTTATCTGCCCAGGCTCTGAAGTGTGTAAAAAGCACTTTGTACCAGTCCTTGTTTTTACCCATATTTAAGGCATATTTTTTTTCATCACCCATATAAACACGTGTGGTTACTATGTCATAAGCAGGAGATAATTCCGGTGTGATTGTGTCAGGATAAGTCAGGCTCCAGTTTTTAAGATGTGCATCACCATTTGCCAGTAAAATATTTACCAGTAAACGGCGTGCAAACTGCTGCACGTTTCTCAGATTGTCACCGGTATATTGATATAGAATCGTTCCTATCTGTTCACAGTTTGCGCTGCTGTATTTTTGATATGGATACTTTACCAAAAGTTGGGCAAAATCCTCCATGTGGATGCGCTTCTCTTCTGCACGATCAAACCTTCGTATAGCAAAAGCAAATTTTTCATTGGGTAGATTGATAGCAGGCAGATTATCCAGAGTGTCTATTTCGACCAGCTTGATATCGGGTATGTCAACACCTCCTGCTTCGGCAAGTCGCATAGCAGAAAACTCATTCAAAGGGACAAACTTGTGCTTTGTTGATGGAGTTTTAATAATCCAGTCACCCAGAGTCCCAGATTCTGCAATTTGATAACGCCCATCTTTTTCTCGCATTGAAAACTTCATCTGTACACCGGCCAGAGAAAAATGGTTCGTTCTTTGTTTTGTGCCGATTGTTACAATTTTGGCCTGACCAGTGGACTGCAATACATAGTCCGGGATCTGTTCCGGATCCGTGGGGGTGGCGACAAGTGCACCGGGCAGGTCCTGGCCAAGATATGTGAAAAGTTGAAACTCATTATCGGTGTGGACTTTCAAACTTTGCGCCAACAGTTCTCGTAAAGCACCTTCAGGAAGCAGATTGGATAATACAGGGTGAAGCCGCTGCCTCTTTATCCATGGAGCTGTGAGCAATTTTTCTGCGTTTGGAAAATCCGGGTGGGTAATTAAGCTGAAAGTAGGCCGCGAAGG
>JAOZUK010000652.1 GCA_029938715.1 Bacteroidales bacterium
ACTTTCTACTTTCTACTTTCCACTTTCTACTCTTCTACATAATCCCTGCGGACCACGAACTTGGTGGTAATGGGGAACTTCTGAGCCCCCAGACGCAGTGCTTCCTTGGCTATTTCAAAGGGTACACCCTCTAATTCAAAGATCATCCTGCCAGGGGTAATGGGATATACGAAACCTTCGGGGGCACCTTTACCTTTACCCATCCTTACTTCAGCGGGCTTCTTGGTTATGGGTTTTGCCGGGAAAATACGGATCCAGAGCTGTCCTTCCCTCTTCATATGACGGGTGATGGCCTGACGGGCAGCCTCAATCTGACGGCCTGTAATCCATGCACTCTCCTGTGCTTTAATACCAAATGTACCGAATGCGAGCTGAGTTCCCCTCTGGGCATTTCCTTTCATGCGCCCCTTCTGCATTCTCCTGTATTTGGTTTTCTTCGGTTGTAACATTGTATATATTTTTCCTTATTCTACCTTATTTATCTGCCCTGCTAGTGCCTCCGGTCTCCACGATGGTCACGATCCTTCCTTGGACCTCTTCCACCTTTGGGCTTCACATTGCTGGCACCGATGTTGGGTGACAGGTCGCGCTTTCCAAGAACCTCTCCGTTGCAAACCCACACTTTGATCCCTATCACACCTACTTTGGTATGGGCTTCGGCCAGTGCATAGTCGATATCGGCACGAAGTGTGTGAAGCGGAATCCTGCCGTCTTTATAAGACTCGGAACGGGCCATTTCAGCTCCACCCAGGCGACCACTGATCAGCACCTTGATACCGTCGGCACCCATACGCATGGTAGAGGCAATACTCATTTTGATGGCTCTTCGGTAGGAGATCTTGCCTTCCACCTGCCGTGCAATGTTATTGGCCACGATGGTAGCATCCAGTTCGGGACGCTTCACCTCGAAGATATTGATCTGTACTTCCTTCTTGGTAAGTTTCTTTAATTCCTCTTTCAACTTATCCACTTCCTGTCCCCCTTTACCTATTATGATTCCCGGACGGGCTGTGTTCACAGTAACGGTGATGAGCTTCAAGGTACGCTCAATGATAATCTTGGAGATACTGGCTTTTGCCAAACGGGCATTCAGGTATTCCCTGATCTTGTTGTCCTCAACAAGTTTGGCAGAGTAGTCTTTTCCACCATACCAGTTGGAATCCCATCCTTTAATGATTCCCAGACGATTACCGATTGGATTTACTTTTTGTCCCATCTATGCTTGATTTTCTTGTTCTAATACAACTTCGTTTTCCTCCACCTGATTCCTGGTGTCGATGACCACGGTTACGTGGTTTGAACGCTTCTTAATTCTGTGTGCCCTTCCCTGTGGTGCAGGCTGGATCCTCTTGAGGGTCCTGGACTGATCCACATATGCAGTTTTTACATAAAGGTCGGCCTCTTCAATTCTGGCTCCTTCGTTCTTAACCTGCCAGTTGGCGATGGCTGATAACAGAAGCTTTTCAACTCTTCGGGAAGCTTCCTTGTTACTGAACTTAAGCATATCAAGGGCCTTGTTCACCTCCACACCTTTTATCATATCGGCAACCAGACGCATTTTGCGGGGAGAAGTAGGGCAGTTGCGCAATACTGCATAATACTGGCTCTGCTTGGCTTCCTTATTCTGATTCGCTCTATTTCTTTTTCTTGCACCCATTTCTTCGTAGGATTAAATATTATCGCTGCTTTCCA
>JAOZUK010000653.1 GCA_029938715.1 Bacteroidales bacterium
ATTGCAATTCTGCTTTGTCAATATTGGATTTTTCATTTTTGCCGAAGCCGTAGAGAAAAATTGCTTTCTCTTCTTTTTTGTATACGACAATTGTTCTGAATCCAGAACTTTTTCCTTTGCCTGCTCGTTTTACACGAATTTTGAAAAGATGACCGCCTAACTCGGCAACTGATAGTCCTTTTTCTAAGTTATCAATGGCCTCAAGTAGATTAACCTCGCTCAGATTTTCCTTTCTTGCCCACCTTATAAACCATTTCGTGCATAGTTTTCTCATGAGACAACTATAACTCTTTGTGTTACACTTTTCAAGTTTTCATCTAAGAATGGTGATGTTTTGGGCGGGACATAACAGTGTTAATACATGGACAATGTCCATAATATTACCTTATAACTGGACATATTTTCCACTTATATCGATATTAAGCCATGATACATGGAAGAAAGTGTCCACTTATTACTTTTCTCTTTATTTTGTCCATGTTATCTGATATTATCACAGGTATATTGGAAAATAAAATTAAAAAGTTCTTTCCAAACCCAAAGTCGAAACTAATGGAACAGGTTCGAGAGACTTTGAGGTATTACCATTATGCAAGGTCAACTGAAAAACGTATTGTCAGTGGATTCTGAGGTATGTCTATTTCTATGATAAGAAACGGCACCCCAAAGAAATGGGCGGTTCTGAGGTTGAGAGATTTTTATCTCACCTGGCAACACATGAAAAAGTTGCCGCCTCAACCCAGAGGCAGGCGCTGAACGCATTGGTTTTTCTCTATCGTGAAGTTCTACAGACTCCTCTTGATCAATCTATTGCCCCGATTCGTGCCAAACGTAAACGCCAACCACCCACAGTTCTCACCGAGAGCGAAATAGAGAGAATATTGTCACAAATGAAAGGCACTCATCTTTTGATGGCCAAATTGATTTATGGATCTGGTATACGCCTTATGGAATGCATACGGCTACGTATCCAGGACATTGATTTTGGTCAGAACCAGTTATTCGTTCGCTCTGGAAAAGGTGGAAAAGACAGAACTACTTTCTTGCCTCGTCTTGTTCACGACGAGCTTCATGACCATATCGAAAGAGTAAAAGAACTACACCGAAGAGATCTTGAACAAGGCTTTGGGGAAGTGTATTTGCCTAATGCGCTCGCGAGGAAGTATAAAAAAGCAGCCTGGGAAACATCCTGGCAATACGTATTCCCCGGCAAATCACGAGCGATAGACCCCAGGAGTAAAAAAGAACGCAGGCATCATGTACTCGAATCCGGACTGCAAAAAGCAGTCAAAACTGCTGTAAGAAAATCACGGATCGACAAGCGGGCAACGGTACATACTCTTCGCCATTCATTCGCTACGCATATGCTTGAAAATGGGGCGAATATTCGTGTTCTTCAAGAACTTCTAGGCCATGCAGATGTGAAAACAACAGAAATCTATACTCATGTAATGCGAAAGGATATTGATGGATTACTGAATCCTCTGGATCGGCTGTATAATCAGTGAGTGTAGCCTTTTTTCATAATAGCGATGCCATTGAAAATGTTAGCCACACCGCCGAAAAGGCGGATGTTCCTTCTGGGTTAATAATGATCCCAGCAGGCGACAAGGCTTAAAGCGGTGAGCTTTGTCCTGGCCGGCAGACTTTCTTTTATCATATACTCCCTGTCACTGTGGTCACAATCAC
>JAOZUK010000654.1 GCA_029938715.1 Bacteroidales bacterium
TTTCACGATGCATTTAATCCATCCGAAAAATGGTGGGCCGATTCTTACCTGGCCATTGACCAGGGCCCCATTGTGGTGATGATAGAAAATTTCAGAAGCGGACTGTTGTGGGATCTGTTTATGTCCGCTCCGGAGATTCAGGAGGGATTGGGAAAACTGGGTTTTATGTATTAGAATTTGGCTAAAAAGATAATGCACAATCAACAATTTGCTGTAGAACTGGTTATTAGTATAAACCCTGAAAAAGATAAAAATGGAAAAATTTCAACAAGTAATTGAGAATCTGTATACACTGGCGGCCCGGTACGGTATTAAGCTGGTACTGGCTATTGTGGTCCTTATCGTCGGTCTGATTGTGATCAAATGGATCACAAGGACAATGGTAAAACTGATGAAGAAAAGGGATATAAATGAATCCCTGATTCCATTTCTCAGATCCCTGACAAACATCCTGTTAAAAGCCATGCTGATCATCAGTGTGATGGGAATGGTTGGAATTCAGATGACCTCATTTATTGCGGTTCTGGGTGCAGCTGGACTAGCAGTTGGATTAGCCCTCCAGGGAACCCTTCAGAATTTTGCAGGAGGAGTTATGATTCTGCTTTTCAAACCCTATGAAGTTGGCAATTTTATTGAAGCCCAGGGATTCATGGGTACCGTGAAGGAGATTCAGATTTTCACCACTGTACTTCTCACGCCTGATAACAGAAAGGTGATTATCCCAAATTCGCCACTTGCGACCGGGTCCATCACCAACTTCTCAGCTATGCCCACCCGTAGACTTGATTTCTCATTTGGAATTGGATACACCGATGATATTGATAAAGCAAAGAATATCCTGCTAAAAATGGCCGAAAAAGATGAGCGGATCCTGAAAGATGAGAATCCTCCAAAAGTCATGGTGGAAGCACTGGCCGACAGTTCGGTAAATCTCAAGCTGAGGGTCTGGCTCAAGTCAGAGGATTACTGGGATGTGTTTTTTGAATATACAGAGAGCGTCAAGAAGCAGTTTGATGGTGCCAGTATATCAATTCCATTCCCACAGCAAGACGTTCACCTCTATAACCATTAGCCCTTTTTGGTCCAGTTGTCCCTCAGGGGAACTGTTCTGTTAAATACCAATCGATCCGATGTGGTATCGGGATCTACATTAAAATATCCAAGCCTCTGGAACTGAAAATGATCCAGGGGCTTGGCCTCTTTTAGGGAGGGCTCCACATAGCCTGTAATTACTTTCAGGGATTCGGGATTCAGGAAGTCGATGGGATTTTTGTCTTTATGACCTGCTGGTTCAGGATCGTTAAATAATCTGTCGTAGAGCCTCACTTCAGCTTCCACCGCATGCCTGGCAGAAACCCAGTGCAGAGTACCCTTCACCTTACGGCCTGCCTCAGGTCCACCACTGCGTGTGGCTTCATCATATGTACAATAGACCTCCACCACTTGGCCCTGTTCATCTTTTTTATAATCTTCACATTTGATGATGTAAGCGGACTTCAACCTTACCTCTCTCCCGGGTCCCAGACGAAAGAACTTCTTTGGAGGATCTTCCATAAAATCTTCCCGTTCAATATAGATCTCCCTGGAGAAGGGGATGGTGCGAGAGCCCATGGAGTAATCCTCGGGATTATTAATAATTTCTAAATTCTCTGACGCATCTTCGTTATAGTTGGTGATGATCAATTTTA
>JAOZUK010000655.1 GCA_029938715.1 Bacteroidales bacterium
CATACAGGATCAATAAACAGGCAATAGTATTATGGCCGGAACACTGAGTATTATAGTAGATATATCATTAAACAGCCTGGTTCTCAGCGGAGTATTTCTCATTGTGGCTACCGGACTGAACATTATTTACGGATTGAGCCGTATAATGAATCTCGGGCATGGTGCTTTATATGCTGTTGGTGCCTATATCGGATATTCACTTGTGGCAACGGGGTTAAATTATTTTATAGCCCTTCTCCTGGCACCAATTTTAATAGGTATCATTGGATTGGTAATAGAAAGAACCATCATCTCTCCTGTACGTCAAAGATCAATGGTGTACACACTGATTTTAACCTATGGATTGATGTTTTTTCTTGACGGCATGATTAAATTTATATGGGGAAATAAGCCCCGTTTTATTGATTTACCGCAATTTTTGCAGGGAACAATGTCAATTTTTGGAACTCAGTATCCGGTCTTTAGATTTATGACAATATTTCTTATAGCTGCGATCATGATAGGTTTAATGCTTTTTTTAAGCAAAACAAGAATGGGACTGATTTTGCGTGCATCAAGCACAATTCCGGAAATGGTATCATGTCTTGGAATCAATATGAATTATGTTCACATGGGTGCATTTGTGCTTGGTTGTGTAATGGCAGGTATAGCCGGGATTATTGCAGGTCCATTGACTACAATTGATCCTTTAATGGGCAGTGAAATGTTGATAAGTTCCTTTGTTGTAATTGTAATCGGCGGTTTGGGTAGTATCCGGGGAGCTGTATTTGCAGCACTTCTTATAGGTGTTGTCCAGACCCTGGCAGAATTTTTTATAACTGATCTTGCAATGGTAATCGTTTATATCCTAATGGCGGTTATTCTTGCTTTTATGCCTCGGGGCATTCTTGGAGAAGGAAAGTTTGAATAATGGATAACACAACAACAATACCAGGCATTAAAAAAGAGATTCAACCTTTAAAAATCTTGATGGTTGTTTTGATTTTATGTGGTATAGGGCTGTTCCCGTTTATATCAGGAAATAGATTTTATATCAGCCTGATCAATGAAATGATGATTTATGGACTGCTTGCTCTCAGCTTGGATGTACTTCTCGGCTATACTGGATTATTATCATTTATGCATAATGCATATCTCGGGATCAGTGCTTATGCTGTCGGACTTTTCCTGATCCATATTTCACCCACATCATTATGGCTTGCCTGCCTTGCAGGAATTCTTTTTACTTCCCTTGTTGCCCTGCCGGTTGGCTGGGTTCAGGTACGGACTGGCGGTCTTGCCTTTGCTCTGCTTACCATGGCGTTTGGTATGATGTTTCATACAATTGTATGGAAATGGTATAGTGTTACAGGTGGTGATGATGGTTTAATGGGAATGCCAAATCCTGACATTCATATTTTTGGATGGACTATCGGCAGCACTGGTGACCCTACAACAATGTATCTGTTTACTCTGGCCATAGTGGCACTGTGTTATTTTTTAACACGAAGAATTATTAATTCTCCCTTCGGAGCTGTCCTTGAAGCCATACGTGAAAATGAAGACCGGGCAGCGTTTGTGGGATTTAATGTTCGCAGATACAAACTTTTCGGATGGATGCTGGCATGTATTCTTGCAAGTGTATCAGGTGCTTTATTTATCTTATATAAAGGATATATAGGACCATCCACCATGACAGCATTTGCAGG
>JAOZUK010000656.1 GCA_029938715.1 Bacteroidales bacterium
GCATTCCAGATCTTATTAATAAAGTAGCGATAGCCCTCTATGCGGTCCTCATCCAGCTTAATCTCCCGCCCCTGGGCAGCAAACGCCGTCAAGGTAAAACGCATGGCATCTGTACCATATCTGGCCATCACCTCCAGCGGATCGATCACATTACCGGTGGACTTGGACATCTTCTTGCCATGTTTATCCCTTACCAGAGCATGCAGATAGACATCCTTAAAGGGGACCTCATCCATAAAATGAAGCCCCATCATCATCATCCTTGCCACCCAGAAGAAGAGAATATCAAAACTGGTTATCAGCACGGAAGTTGGATAAAAGGTCGCAAGTTCTTTTGTTTTCTCAGGCCAGCCCATGGTCGAAAAAGGCCAGAGTGCTGAAGAAAACCAGGTATCAAGTACATCCGTTTCACGTACAAGATTTGTTCCAGAACATTTGGGACAGGAAGTGGGATCTGAAGATTCGACTATCAGCTCCTTACACTCTGCACAGGTCCAGGCTGGAATCTGGTGTCCCCACCAGATTTGCCTGGAAATACACCAGTCTCTAATATTATCCATCCAGGAGTAAAAAGTATTATACCAACTCTTTGGATATATGGTGATGCGCCCATCCTGAACTGCCTCAACAGCTTTATCTGCCAGAGGTTTGACTGAAACGAACCATTGCAGAGAGGTGGTCGGTTCAATCACTGTCTTGCAGCGGTAGCAATGGCCTATGGCATGATCATAATCTTCAATTTTTTCAATAAATCCAAGTCGCTCAAGGTCTGCTATAATTTGTTTACGGCAGTCAAAACGATCAAGCCCCTGATACTCTCCGGCGGCCTTATTCATCACCCCTTCATCATCGATTACCTTCAACAACTCAAGAGAATGCCGCAAACCAATTTCATAATCGTCACGATCATGGGACGGAGTCACTTTCAGAGCACCGGTTCCAAAATCCATTTGTACATGATGATCAAAGACCACAGGAACAACTCTGCCGGTCAACGGTACTTTAATGCCCACATCACCGAGATGGCTGTATCGCTCATCATTCGGGTGTACGGCTACCCCGGTATCACCAAGCATAGTCTCAGGCCTTGTTGTGGCCACGATGACATGACCCGATCCGTCAGCATATGGATAACGGAGATGATACAATTTGCCCCTGGTATCTTCATGCTCAACTTCATCATCAGACAATGCCGTATGGCAGCGGGGACACCAGTTGACAATATAATCGCCCTTGTAAATCAAGCCCTCTTTATACAGGCGGACAAAGACCTCGCGGACCGCCTTGGAAAGGCCTTCATCCATTGTAAAACGTTCTCTGTCCCAGTCACAGGAAGAACCGAGCTTCTGCAACTGGTTAATAATAGCGCCGCCCTTCTCTTTACGCCATTCCCACACCTTTTCAATGAACTGGTCACGCCCCAGGTCATGACGACTCTTCCCCTCAGTTGCCAGCTGACGTTCAACGACATTCTGGGTGGCAATCCCTGCATGGTCAGTGCCCGGTACCCAGACGGTATTATCACCGCACATGCGATGGTAACGGGTCAGAATATCCTGCAGAGTGTTATTCAGAGCATGACCTACGTGGAGAACTCCGGTGACATTCGGGGGAGGTATCACTATTGAAAAAGAAGGCTTTCCCTCTTCCATTGTGGCGGAAAAACAGCTCTCACTCTGCCAGTGACG
>JAOZUK010000657.1 GCA_029938715.1 Bacteroidales bacterium
ATACTTTCTACTTGCATACTTTCTACTTTTTCCTCGCTGTTTGAATACACTCTCTCTGCGCAATGATTACTGAAACCCCCTTGTATTCAAGCTCTTCTAAAATTATCAATCGATTGTCCTCATGGTGTTTTTTCAATGGATTGATCATCCTGATATGGGCTGCATCCACTCCTATTCCTCTACAAATCTCCTCCAGGCGGTTGGTGGCGTGTGATTTCTGTCCGCCGGTCATACCTGTGGTTGAATTATCGGAAATAATTACAGTTACAGGTGTCTTTTCCACAACGGCATCCAGCAACCCGGTCATGCCCGAGTGAGTGAAAGTAGAGTCTCCGATCACAGCTACAGATGGATGCAGGCCCGCATCAGCAGCTCCTTTTGCCATTGGAATGGAGGCTCCCATATCCACACATGAATTGATGGCATTATAGGGAGCCAGTGCACCCAGGGTATAACAACCAATATCTGAAAAGACCCTGCCCGGCGCATAGGCACCCATAGCTTCATTCAAAGCATTATACATATCGATATGGCTGCACCCCTTGCACAGAGCAGGCGGCCTGTTCTTTACAATTTCAGGAACCTCCCTGATAGCCTCACTTGTAAAACCAAAGGCCTTTTTAACCAGCTTTGGATTTAACTCGCCATCTCGGGGCAAGGTTCCATCCAGTCGACCTTTAATATTGAATTTGTTTTCCAATATTCCTGTGAGAGATTCCTCGATGATGGGCGCACCCTCTTCCAGGACAATTACTTCATCCACCTTATCAATGAAGTCGCGGAACAGTTTCGGAGATACCGGATATTGTGAGATTTTCAGAACCGGATGTGCCAGACTATGCTGTATGGCCACTTCCTGGTAATAGTTGTATGCCAAACCACAGGCGATCACACCCCTGCTCAATTCAGAACCATTTTCAACTCTGTTTACTCCTGACTCCTCACTTTCAAGCACCAGCTTATCCTGAGTGGATAGCAGCAGTTTATATTTTTTCCTGGAAAGGTTGGGCAGAAGAATGAACTGTGTCAGATCAGAAGGGAGTTTCAATCTATTCTCTTCCCTGATCTCACTCCTTTCTACTGATGAACGGGAATGTGCCAATCGGGTGGTGATCCTTAGCATAACCGGTAAACGGAACTTCTCTGATAGGTCGAATCCATACTTTGAGAGTTCATATGCCTCCTGCTGACTGCAAGGTTCCAGGACCGGAATCATGGCAAACTTCCCATAGAACCTTGAATCCTGCTCATTCTGGGAGGAGTGCATGGAGGGATCGTCTGCCACAACCACAAGCAGTCCACCGTTTACCCCGGTCATGCCCGCATTCACAAATGCATCAGCTGCCACATTCAGCCCCACATGTTTCATACAGACCATGGCCCGCTTTCCTGCATAGGACATTCCCAGGCCAGCCTCCATAGCAGTCTTCTCGTTGGCCGACCATTCCGCATGCACTCCCCTCTCGCGGACTTCTCTGGAGCGCTGTATGTACTCTGTGATCTCCGTGGAAGGGGTGCCCGGATATGCATAAACGCCTGAGAGACCGGCATCCAAAGCTCCCTGCCCAATGGCCTCATCCCCCAGCAATACTAATTTTGACATGTGCAATTCTGTTTTTGTGTTGCTCAAAATTATATAAAATAAGCACGGGCTTTTGCTATTCTATAACATGATCAGGAGGTGAT
>JAOZUK010000234.1 GCA_029938715.1 Bacteroidales bacterium
AGAAATGGAAACTTTGGGATTTTCATTTAAAAAAGACACAATTGTCCTATAAGGTATCGCGCATTGATATGCGCCATAACAAGCCTGTGGCATTTATCGAAGCCGGAGACCCGTTTCGTCAGTAATTGAAATCACTTTAACTTATTTTCCCCATCAGGTCTCCATGGGATACTTGAAGAGGGGTTCGGTCTGAAGAGCCTTCTCTTTGATGGCTTTAATCTCCCTCTTGTCCATGGGTTTAAAGTCTTTGGCCAGTTTCAGTGCCATAGAGAATAGATCTTCGTGACCGGGAGGGATGGCTGCTGTAACAGGGTGAGAGAGGGTAAACCTGAGCCCCTCGTTGGCCTGATCTGAGTCTGGAAGCGGTTTGTACCATGTTTTTGTATTGGTCTTTACTTCTCCCTCTTCCCATCGACGCCAGGCCATGGCTTTCAGTGCCAGAATCCCCATGCCTTTCTCACTGGCTTTCTCCATTACCTGAGGCCCGAAATTTCCCGCATACCAGGTAGCGAAGTTGAAGGGAAACAGGATGGTATCGAAATCAAATCCTTCCATCAATGCCAGGGCTGCCTCAACCGAATGGGCAGAAAATCCAAGGAATCTGACTTTCCCCTCTTCTCTGGCCTCCACAAAGGTCTCCATAGCTCCGCCTTTGCCGAAGATGATATCCACATCCTTAAGGGTAGTCACCGCATGCAACTGGTAAAGGTCAAAATGATCGGTGCGGAGATACTTCAGGGATTGTTCCAGTTCCCTTCGGGCACCCTCCTTTTTTCGTTCCCCCGTCTTACATGCCAGGAAAATGTCCTTTCTGTATGGTTCAAGGGCAGGCCCAAGCATCTCTTCTGCGTTTCCGTAAGAAGGAGCTACATCAAAGTAGTTGATCCCATGGTCGATGGCCTCCTTCACTCTTGCTGCAGACTGTTCGGTGGTGGCTTTGTCCACCACAATGCCACCAAAGCCAATCATGGAGAGCTTCTCACCGGTCTTCCCCAGCGAACGTTTCTCCATTCCGCCTTTGGCAGTCTCACGGGTGATAGACGATAAGCTGGCGGGAAACAGACTGATAATTGGTACAGACATGGCTGATATGGTTACAAACTTCCTTCTTTTCATATCTTTAAAACTTTATATGTTTGATTTGCTTCTCTTTCATCATATCTTTCACAGACCAGCAATGGATCTCTCCACTTGTGATCTTGAAAATCTCAACATGGGGATCTATAGATTCGCCTGAGATCCGAGCCACTTTCTCTCTCGTTTCTGCAAGATCATCCATTGCTTCGGGATCCTCAATGAATTCGATGGTGCCACAGATCCGCATGGTCTTCGAATACATCAAATTATCTGCATTGTTGTATAAGCAAACTTCAACTTTCGGATTTTGGTGAAGTTGGCGGCTCAGCATCTTGAAGTTAAGTGTTGTAAATGTGTAGCCAGTTTCATCAGCACTCACCATCAACATGGCCCTTACATGAGGCTGGTCATCTTCTGTGGTGGCCAGAAAGCAAAGGGGGTTTTTAAGGGCAAAGGCTATACAATATTTAAGATCCATATTTCATGGCATTGAAAGATGAATCAAGTTATCGAATCCGAAAGCCAATTCCAAATCGAGTAGGGGGCAGTGGCATATATTAATGACTGCTCTCCAGCGTCTTGTAAAGGTCTTCAATGATTAACTCTTTCTTAAAATTCTCCCAGACCAGTATGGTACGAGGATTATCAGGTTGTTCAACCCAGGCATTATTAATTAGAGCCGGACATGGGATTTCGATGGCAGTGGCCCAGGTGGGATCTTTGACAATGGCTACTGCAGCCATATCGTACAGGGAGCGGAAGCATCCCTTTACCGAAGGATCAGTGTGTCGAAACAGGTCCACCGAATAGTCGCCAAAGCAGGTGAAAGTGCCTCCGTGTCTGCCTGTGACAGGGGTGTCAACCACGGGCCCAATCCCTGGCATCCGAATATAGATATTTTGTCTTTTTGCCTTAACTGCACCTGTTCCCGATTCGGCCCCATACCTGACAGTCACCATCTCGAATGGAGCCTCTGTCTGAAGAACATAGTTCATTGAGGCAGTATCGTTGTCCTGGTTGTATTCGCCAGGTTCGGGATAGTTTGATCCCAGCCATACGATCCGGATCCGCTTTGCAATGGCAGGTTTCTTTTTCAGTGCCAGCGCCACATTGGTAAGTTTTCCCACCGGCAAAAGCACCAGGGGCTCTTTTCTCTTTTTCATGGCCTCATTGATAATGAAATCCACTGCTTCGTGGCCATCAAAATCGGACTGTTTCACCTGGCCTTCTATCTCCCTGAAATCTCCATTGGCTCCCTTGATCACAGCTACCCTGCTGTTCCATCCTACCAGGTCCACCACCCTTTGGGCCTCTTTCATGTGCTCATCAATATCTCCTCCATTGTAAGTAGCATTTACTGTAATGCCGATCACATCAAACACATCCTTGTTAAGCAGAAGATAGGCCAGCGCATGCTGGTCATCCAGTTCGTTATTGGCATCTGTATCGAAGATTACATGGATTCCCGAATCTTCGGACTTACCGGTTTCAGAGGCGGTGTTGCATCCTGTAATCAGTAAGAGGGCTAAGAGAATAGAGAATTGCGAGAATGAGATTTTCATAAGATAGGGTTTGGTGTCAGATTAATCACTTCTGGCGCTGAATTTACGAAAAAGGATCCAGAGCAACAGAGTGTGAAATAAGATTGATATACCCGTGTATAACCAGAACTGGAAATCGTCAGGGGTGAGAAAGGCCCGACTGGCCCAGAATAATGGACTGTACCCTCCGATCCAGTGAAACGGGGATGGAAGCACATAGTCGAGTAAAGGTCCAAGCAACAAAATGCCAAATCCTTTGGAAATGGCAAGCCCCATCACTTTGTTATCGGCAAATGCCCCCAGGAAAAGAAGCAGGATAAGAGACTGGCTGGAGATGACAAGTGCGATCAGTCCAAGTTGAAATAAATTTCGGAAATCAGAGAGATGGAGAATCAGGACAAAGAGCAGGACAAATACGAAACTAATGGTGATGGGTATTCCCATTCTGAGCAATAGATAGCCCTTTTTCCCTGTGGGCGTAACCGAAATGGCTGTGATAATTCCGCCATCCCTCTCATCAAGCAAAACAAAACCATATACCATTCCCATCATCATGGGGACCAGCATCAGGAAGAAGGTCCCGGTCTGAATGTAATATGGAGAGAGATCAAAGTCCCACTGCTCCATGGCCACCTCCATGATCCAGGGGACCAGGAATTGCATCATCGCCCACAATATAAACGGAATTCCCATGCTCAGCATTAGCATGGGATCGCCTTTCAGCAATTTATAATCATAGGTGAGGGTGCGCAGTTTCATTCTGATCAACCGTATACAAGGTGTTTTGTTACCCTCTGAAGGCTAAATCTGAATGCCAGATAAGCCCATAAGAACAAGAAAAGAAAATCTAAAGCCATCCTCCAGGCAGGCAGTGGTTCCATGGCACCCAGCATCAAATCCAGCGAAGCTATGTAAGGAAGGATTAGAAAAGCAGGGTGATGGTCAAGCAACAGATAGGGAACTACAGGAAGCAAAAGTAACATGGAAATCCCCATTTGTACACCAAAATACGCATTGACCGTATCCACATTGGCCGCCAGCCCCAGCCCAAGCATGGCAAATGTTCCTGCAGTGATGGCTACAGTAACCAGAAGCAATATGCTATAAGCAGAAAATTGCCAGACGGGAAGGTAGACCAGGATACTCATGGTTACGGCAATCAATGTGAGTGAAATGGTTTTGGCGCTGATGTAATCAGAAGGTTTTAGAGGAGTCACGAAAAGGCTATGGATGACCAGTTGCTGTTTTTCCAGCAGCACCAGCGCGCCAATAAAAATCACACCCAGCATGGTGGTGTCGGAAAGGATCATAATCAGACTCACCATCATTCTGTTTTCCATGGGAATATTAAAAAGAACAATGACATAGATGGCAGAGACCACCAAGTAGACCAGCCAGAATCCTTGTCTCCATTGCAATGTGATTTCTTTTTTCAATAGCTCTTTCATGGGCTAAACCGGTTTACTGCTTTAGCTGGTGTCCTGTTACCTCAATAAATATATTCTCCAGGGAAGCCTCCTGGGTATGTATGGTAAGGATCTTTAGGGTTCTGATAATTTCCATAAATTGCTGGTTTTCAGACAGCTCATTTAATGAAAACTCCTTTGCGAGAGGTTCTTCGTTCTGGAGATATTCTACCTTTACCGATTTTTTTCCGTGCTTTAGCTTTAAGGCTGTAGTAGAGTCGATCACCGGTAGGCTGCCATTTACCATAAAAGCCAATCTCTTGCACAGCTCACCTGCGTCATCCATGTGATGCGTCGTCAGGAATATGGTAACTCCCTGTTGTTTAAGATCCAGGATGATGTCTTTCATGATCCTGGCATTGCCCGGATCAAGTCCGGCAGTGGGCTCATCCAAAAAAAGAATCTCCGGATGGTTCAGGAGGGCACGGATAAAATTCAACCTCATCTTCATCCCTTTTGAAAATGACGATACCCTTGTGTTTTGGTCGGCTGAAAGGTTTACCATTTCCAATAGCTCTAGGGGATCCCGGGTGGCCGAATTGAAGAAGGAGGCAAACAGCTTAAGATTCTCCAGTGCGGTAAGTTTCATGTAGAGGTTTGGAAACTCAAAGGCGACCCCGATCTTTTCATAGAATGAGCGGTCCATCTTTTTCAGATCCGTACCATTCACAATTACCGAACCCTGGTATCCCTTCAGCAGTCCATTCAGTACCTTCTGGGTGGTGCTCTTGCCAGCACCCGAAGGCCCTAGGAATCCAAAGATCTCTCCCTGCTGAATATCAAAACTGATGTTTTTAAGAACCGGATGATCGCTACCCGGGTAGGTATAAGATAAATCCTTAACCTGGATCATCGGGTGCAAAACTAATACTGGTGAAAAGCATCTGAAACAAAGGATAGCACTTCGGGCAACGATTCGCGCCAATAGGTCCAGCTATGTCCCCCGTTTCGAATGCGAAACTCATGTGGAATCTCCTTTTTACGCATGGCAATATGCACCAGTGAATTCCCTTCGAAAAGAAAATCGTCATCGCCGCAATCGATATACCATCTCACTGCCGTTTTCTGATTGTCCGGCATATCATTAACCAGTTCAACAGCACTGTGTTGTTTATACCACAACATCAATTCCTCTTCAGAGATGTTCTCGGCTCCATACCTTTTTTTATACCGTTCCATATCCTCATATTTAAGAGGGCCGCAGCTGGCACTCAGGGGACAGGCAGATGAGAAGAGTTCAGGATGATGTAAGGCATACATAAAGGTACCTCCGCCTCCCATAGAGAGTCCGGATACAGCACGGTATCTTTTTTCTCCTTTTATGCGGTAGGTCTTTTCCACAAAAGGCATAAACTCTTCAAAGAAGAAATCTTCATACCTCCACTCATTTTTCGGATCGTTGAAGAATCCCCTCTGTCCCTGGTTGGCATCGGGCATTACGATGATCATGGCGGTAGCTGATCCTTCAAGAATGGCCTTGTCGGCAATATGCAATACTTCTCCAAATTGCACCCAGCCGGTCTGGTCGTCACCACCTCCATGCAGCAGGTAGAGAACAGGATAACTGCGCTCTGAAGATTCATAATCGGGGGGCAGGTAGATGGCATATTTACGTTCCATTTTCAGGATCTCACTCTCCAAGGTGAGGTTGTCAAATACTTTACCAGTTTGGGCGAAGGAGAGCTGGGAAAGGGCCAGGATGGTAAGTGCCAGTAGTGTGTTTTTCATTTCAGTCTTGTTTTTAGTAGTTGGTGCACCCGAAAGTAATAATCTAAAATGAAATATCCTGTATTTGTAATAAAGGAATCCCGTAGTAGAATTATTTCCAGTCGTACGGGGTAACCTGATATACGTAGTAGTTGAGCCAGTTGGAAAAGAGAAGACTGGCATGTGCTCTCCACC
>JAOZUK010000235.1:0-3968 GCA_029938715.1 Bacteroidales bacterium
ATCTGATTCTATCAAAAGGATTTAGAATTATTGCTGGAATTGAAATTAAGCATTCAAATGCACCCCGAATGACCAAAGGAAATACACTTGCCATTGATACCATACAAAGTAGTACCAACTATATAATCACCCCATCAGCCGAAGATTATCCAATCAGGCATAATGTACAGGTATGCAGTCTTCATCGATTTATATTTCACCATTTACCCGTCTTAGTAATGCCAAAAGAAAAACAATACCTGGTTAGCGGACCTGACCTGGGTTAATATATCAGATTATAATCGATTTATATTGCCCCGTTGTGATATATTTGTTTATATTCGAATATTTCATTATATTTCGGTTACGATTTGATTATATTCTATATTATATGGGCGATATATTAAAAACTTTATCGGGAATTAACTATTGGGATTCTGCTCCGAACTTTGATTTGGGATACAAAAGAACAGGTTATATCAGAAGAATAGAAAAGGATCTTGGTAATAAGCTAATTAAAGTAATTGTTGGTCAGCGAAGAGCAGGGAAAAGTTACATAGTTAGACAACTGATGCATAGGCTGATTAATGAGAGAAATGTAGCCCCTGTTAACGTTTTCTACCTTAATAAGGAGATGTTTGAATTTGAAGATATTCAGACTGCTGCTGATCTATCTGATATTATTAATCTATTTGAAGAAAAATATTCCCCCAAAGGAAAACTGTATATTTTCATTGATGAAATACAGAATATCAGCAACTGGGAAAAAATTATTGTCTCATTAGCGCAACATCCTGTAAAACAATATGAATTATTCATCACAGGATCAAATTCAAGAATACTCTCAAGTGAATTAGCGACATTTCTGTCAGGGAGATACCTGCTTACTGAAGTTTTTCCATTTTCATATAAGGAATTTCTGGAGTACAAATCGTTAGAAAATAATAAAGGAAACTTAATCAAATACATGAGTACAAGTGCCCTGCCTGAAATTTTCAATCTTGAACATATCGAAACCAGAAGGCATTATTTTCAATCATTAAAAGACACCATTTTGTTGAAAGATATCATGCAACGACATCAGATTAGAGATAATGTCTTGCTTGAAGATATTTTTTTGTTCTTACTCCACAATGTGGGTAATATGACTTCTGTACCATCAATTGTAAAATATTATAAAAGCAAAAAAAGAAAAGCCGACTACAGTACAATTTCTTCCTACATTTCGTATATGGAGGAGGCATTTATGATACATACGGCTCCGAGGTATTCCCTGAAAACAAAGGAATTGTTATCAGGCGAAAAGAAGTATTTCATCAATGACCTTGGTTTTAGAAATTACTTGTATCCTCAGTTAATAGAAGAGACCGGTGCTATTCTTGAAAATCTTGTTTTTATGCACCTTAAGATAAAGGGAATGGAAATAAAGCTCGGTTATGACAGCAATTTTGAGGTTGATTTTATTTCAAAAAATGATATCGAAACAAATTATATTCAAGTAAGTTACGTAATGCCAACTCAAAAAACTATTGACCGGGAGTTTGGTGCTTTAGAAAAGATTGATGACAACTTCCCTAAATACGTAGTGTCCATGGATGATTTATTGATAAATTCTCAAAAAGGTATTATTCATCAGCAAGTCTGGAATTATATCTACAATTTATGTGATTAATTTTCCTGAAAGACACAGCTAATTGTTTTCATAGTGGATTTCTCTTGCATCGTCCTCATCATCCATCTCGGGACCCTGTTCGATTTTACGCCAATCAATGGTCTTGTTGTACCTTTTCATGGACAATTCAGCATCAAACACACGGTCATCATGACGCTCCAGTGTATAGGGAGTGAAATCCGGCTCTGAGGTAAAAAAGTCCTGCAACAGGGAGGCGGTCACATCGAAATGATTTACATAGGGCACATTCAGAATATTGTAAAGTGTCTTTAGAATGGAACCGAAGTTCGCATGGGTATGTGAAACATAGCCTCTCTTCACATAGGGACCCTCCATCATCAGGATGGAGCGGTGCCCATCCACATGATCCACTCCACCCTGCGGATCATCTTCCGTGATAATAACCAGCATCTCTTTCCAGTAAGAAGTCCTTGATAAAAAATGCAGGACCCTGCCCACTGCCAGGTCGTTATCCACCATAAAAGAGTGCGGATAGGGGTATCCATCTTCCGGGCGAATACCTGCTCCATGGTCATTGGGGATCATCATGGTCACCAGTGCAGGCATCTCCTC
Organism: Bacteroidales bacterium; assembly: GCA_029938715.1. GTDB lineage: Bacteria > Bacteroidota > Bacteroidia > Bacteroidales. The sequence continues at coordinate 2,225 of JAOZUK010000235.1, forward strand.
CTCCCCATCAATCCACATTTTGGTGAACTCACTTTCAAACTGATTCATCCTGTATTGATCCGGGATGTTCATGTTGTAACCTGCATAGTTGTGACTGGTACGGGTAAAGAGTGCCTTCTGCATGGGAACCATCACCCCATGGGCAGCCCCGGTATTGGTGTCGTACCACTCCTCCCGTACATGGGCTGTCTCGTTGGCCTGACCGAAATTATAAAAACTTACATTTTCTCTCTCCAGTGCTTCCCATAACCCGCCGATCTCGGCATAATCTTCAGGATCCACACTGCCAATGGTTCCCGGATGGCGTCGTCCGGGTGCCCTGGAAAAGAGCCTGGCGCTCTTGCTTACACTTGCATTGGCTTCCACCCACTCATTGGGAATCACTCCTACCAGCCAGTGGTGACCATGCACCGATGCGTCGCTGTCACAATAGTAGTTGTCGGAATAGGCAAACTGTTTGGCGGCTTTGTGGTGGTTGGGAGAGATCCTGAGGTTGGGAAACTCCTCTCTGAATGGTTCGGGCAGGGTATATGCATTATTAACCCCGTACCTGGCCAGGGTACTGTCACCCAGACCTCCTTTCAGTTGACCAAAAACCTCGTCATAAGTCCTGTTTTCCTTGGTGATATAGACAATATGTTTTATGGGACTCTGCCTCAAACCAGGCAACGGTGGCAACGGGTTTGTCCCGTTATCCTCCATGGCTGCTTCCAAAAAGGTGTTATCAATGGATTGCTTGGTGTAGCTTGCCAGTTCATCCTCAGAAGGGATCCTTACTTTTTGGAAGCTCCCCAGCTGTATATCACCAATGTAATCGCCCTGGGGTGGCATTACAAAATCCTGTCCTCCATTTGGTCCGGCTCCAAGCCCCCTGCAGCTAATGATATAAAGTTCCTTTTCATCTCTTGACAACTTTACCCTAGTAGGACCCCATCCGGAAGGGATCAATCCCCTGGTGGTCTGGCTTGGGATATCGATCACTGCCACGGCGTTAAATCCTAATAGTGCCACATACAGGGTCTTTTCATCCCTGCTCATGGTGATCCCAAAAGGCAGCAATCCACGGTATCGGTCGATCCGCTTATCGACCTTTATGGGAATGGTTCCAACAATCTCCTGGGTATGGTAATCAATGATCGATATATTATCATTGGTGGCGTTTGTAACATAGGCAAACTGTTCCCCCACGGCAATGGAGTTGGGGCTGGCCCCTCCCACAACTTCTGCATCTTCCACCACCTGTCCGATCTGATGGCCTGTCTTGAATTTACTGATCACTTTATTGCTGTTCAGGTCAATGGTGAACACACTCATGGCATCGGGATGCAAAGGGCTTCCCAATCCGGGTATTTTTCTTCCCTCCACCACGGTACCTTCAATGGACTCCGGGGTATTATCCCCATAAGGGTGGTGTGAGATCATCAGGGAATCGTAATTTTCGGGGGTAGCTCCTTCAATAAGCGGGTAGGAGTACATGCCCACATTGGCTACAAAGGCCTGATTTTTATCGGGGCTCAACGCAAGACCGAAAGGTTGGCGCCCCACCTGAACAGAGGCTTCTATCCTTTTGGTGGCCAGGTCGATTCGCACCAACCTGAAGTTGGCCCTGTCAAGGACCAGTAATTCGTTTTCACCCTCGTTCAGCAGCAGGTCGGAAGTGAAACTATCCTGGTAATCCACCCCTTCCACTACTCCGTTTAAAGAGATAGAATCAAGCTTTACAAGGTTTTCAGTATCATAGGCA
>JAOZUK010000235.1:4068-5969 GCA_029938715.1 Bacteroidales bacterium
ATCATAGGCAGGTACCCGGGTAGCATCTAACGAAACAAGGTCAATAATGGTAAATACACCATTGTGAAGGGTGATACACTTTTTACCGTCCGGTGAGATGGCCATGCCGAAGGGATCATGTGTGATGCGAAGCAGGTCGCCAGCCGGTGTGACATACCGGCCGCTGGGCAGCACCGTGACTCCGTTCACATCGATTTTACAAAACTGGTCCCTTCCCGGTACCTGTAAAACTTTCAACTTGTTTTTCGGGTTGCTGCACCCCATAAAAAGCATCAAGATCGTCAGCGGTATGAAGTATGTTGGTTTCATAAATTCAATCGATTTCATTCTGGTGTCTCATGGTTAAAGAGAGTGGCTTTTACACAGTATCCGGCAGGTCATAGGGAGATCTGTAGGCTTTGGTCAGATATGACGCTGCTTCCGGATCATTAATGAAAGTCTCAGCATGCGGATTGAACTGCAATGTCCGGTCTAATTTGCAGGCTATATTGCCAAGGTGACTAAGCGAGGTGGAGAGATGCCCCTCCATGATATCTGCATGCAGTTCCTGCCATTTTCCCGATCGGACACAATCTATGAAATTGGTAAAATGATTGATCACGGCATCCTCGCTTCCCGGATTCGGATTAATAAAAGAGGCTGTCTGCTCCTCATGATAGCTGGAAAACCCGGTGGGGCCCACTTCAATATCAGTATTGTGAGCAAGGCACGTTCCCTGATCCTCGCTGGCAATACTCATCCATCCTTTTGCCCCATAGATCAGGTTCCCTATCCTGATCCCACCTTCTGGATTCGTCCCTAATCCCCGTACTTCGAACTGAAGGATTCGTCCGTCCTCATATTCAAACTCCAGCTGCTGGGTATTAGGAGTCTCCTGGTCACTGTCCCAAACGAAATAGTTCCCTGTGCCCTTTATCCTGACAGGATGTGTCATGATATTCATGGACCATCTGCCAATATCTGTCTGGTGAGGACCTTGGTTCCCCAAGTCGCCATTTCCTGTATCCCAAAACCAGTGCCATTTATAATGAAACCTGTTCTGATTGAAGGGACGGTAGGGTGCCGGTCCCAAAAATGCATCCCAGTTCACTCCCTCGGGAACAGTGCTGTTCTTTACATGCCCTATGCTGCCACGGGGTTTCAGGCAGAGTCCCCTTGCCATATAGATATCTCCCAGTCCGCCGCTATGAATAAAATCCAGTGCCTTCAACACGGTTTCACTGCTCCTGGCCTGGGTACCTGTTTGAACCACACGGTTATATTTCCTCGCGGCCTCCACCATCTTTCTGCCCTCCACTACTGTGTGAGAAACAGGTTTCTCCACATAGACATGCTTTCCTGCCTGACAGGCCCAGATGGTTTGCAGTGCATGCCAGTGGTTGGGTGTGGCTATGGATACAGCATCAATCTCTTTATCCTCCAGAACTTTCCGGTATTCCGTCTCGGTTGAAGGTTTGAATCCGGTCAGATTTTCAACCTCCTCAACCGCTTCGGGAAATAACCTTTGATCAATATCACACAGTGTCGTTATCCTTACATTTGGAATACTGGCCAGGGCACGATAATGGGTCTTCCCCCTGCTGCGGATACCAATAACTGCTACATTCACAGTGTCGTTTGCGCTTTTTTGTTTTGAAATTCCCTTAACCACTGAGGAAGTCCCTATAATAGTACCTGCGGTTGCCACACCGGACTTTTTTAAAAATGAACGTCTATCTATATTTTCCATAATATCCTCTAAATTCTGATGTATATTTTGTTCTTATGAAACCAGTGGGTGATAAACCACAGGATAAACAGCACAATGGCGCTGGTGAGGATGGAGGCTACTAAAGTGCCCATCCATCCAAACAGTAAAAAGGTAAAGGGATGAAGGATGGACTCGATAAATACCGCACCGC
>JAOZUK010000658.1 GCA_029938715.1 Bacteroidales bacterium
TTTGACGATTATTTTGGGTTCTGCTCGGGCCACTGGGGAAACTATTTCAGTCCCACCCTGGAGCACAATGGAGTTATCGTTCAGGGTGAAGGATTCCTGGTGGACGATCTGACCAACCACGGTATTGAATTTATTGAAGCAAATAAGGATAAGCCTTTTCTGCTCTACCTCCCCTTCAACACCCCACACAGTCCCATGCAGGTGCCTGACCGGTGGTTTGAGAAGTTTGAGAATATGGACCTGGAGATGAGGGCCGGCAACCCGGACCAGGAGGATATCACCTTTACCAGGGCTGCCCTGGCCATGTGTGAGAACATCGACTGGAATGTGGGGCGTGTCATCAATAAGCTGGAGGAGCTGGGACTGGAAGAGAATACCATTGTCATCTATTTTAACGACAATGGCCCCAACAGCTGGCGCTGGAACGGAGGCATGAAGGGACGCAAAGGGTCTACCGACGAAGGGGGTGTCCGAACCCCTTTGTTTATGAAGTGGCCGGCAGCAATAAAGAAGGGGCTGGTTGTTGAACAGATTGCTTCGGTGATTGATTTGTTGCCCACCTTAACTGATCTGGCAGGGATTGAACACAACATCCCCAAGCCTTTAGACGGGATCAGCCTGGAACCCCTGTTGCTGGAAGAGAATCCCCAATGGAGCGACAGGTATATTTTCAATCAGTGGAAAGAGAAGATCAGTGTAAGAAGTCAGAAATACAGGCTTGGAAATGGTGGTGCCCTGTTTGATATTGAGAATGACAGGGAGCAGCTTGTGAATATGGCTGAGCAAGAACCGGAGGTTCACAAAGAGCTTTTGCAAGCGAAAGCCGAATACATAAATGAGGTGGTGGTTCAGCTACCCAAAGAGGATCCCCGACCATTTCCCATAGGATTCCCGGAGGCCACCTATACACAGATCCCGGCACGGGACGGAGTTGCGCATGGCCATATCCAGCGTTCCAACCGCTACCCGAACTGCTCCTTTTTCACCAACTGGATCAGCCTGGATGACAGGATTACCTGGGATGCGGAAGTACTTGAAGAGGGAGATTTTCAGGTGACCTTATACTATACGTGTCCTGAGGGTGATGAAGGTTCCCGGTTCCAGTTAAGCCTTGGGGACAACACCCTCAAAGGCAAAATTGAAACAGCTTTTGACCCTCCCTTAAAAGGGATGGAAAATGACCGTACCCAAACACGTGGCGAATCCTATGTGAAAGATTTTAAACCCTTAAATCTTGGTTTAATGCATCTGGATAAAGGAGTGGGGCAACTCACCCTGGAGGCATTGGATATACCCGGGCAAAGCGTCATGGATGTCCGCCTTTTGATTTTTGAAAAACAATAATATCGTGGATAATTATGAAAACTTTAATACATACTGCATTCCTGATTCTAATTTCCATTCCGGCTCTCTCTCAAATCAATGGATACTATGACGATTTTGAGGATGGCGTACAGGATATGTTCTGGAAAGCGGATCATCCTGGTACCTTTGGAATCTCAGAAGGTGACGGGAGTTTAAACATTGCATACGTCCGTAGTGCAGAAAGCGGGGAATGGGACAACTTCAACTTTACCCCACCCGAATCCATAGATGTGTCTGAAAATCCTGTGATCATCTTCAAAATCAAATCGGATGTGGCCACCACCTTTACCGTCAAACCCATCTATTC
>JAOZUK010000659.1 GCA_029938715.1 Bacteroidales bacterium
CGAAAGACCTTTGCCAGGGCTTTATGGCTGAAGAGGTATTTGGCGCCCTTCTTTTTCCATAACCCCGCTTTTTTATCGATACTCGCCCCCGGCATGAGGACATGGATGTGGGGATGATAGGTGAGATTCCTTGCATGGGTATGGAGTATGGCGGTAAATCCAGCCTCTCCGCCGAGTCGTTTGTCGTTTCCGGTAAACGTCTTCAGGGTATCCTGGGCACAGGAAAACAGAAGGGAGTATACGGTTTTCTGATTCCGCCAGCTAAGATCTCTAAGCTCCCTGGGGATGGTAAAGGTGATTAGAAAATACGGGGCGGCTGGCAAGAGCTTACTCAACTGCTTGTCGATCCATTTCTGGCTCTCGTGGCTCTGGCAATGAGGACAGTTCCTGTGGCCGCAGGAATGTGGAATATAGGTCTGTGCCCCACACGTGTGGTCTGTACACTGTGCCAACATGTGCGGACCATGTTCCTGCCTGCAGCGGGGAATAGTCCATAGAGCTTTTTTGTGGCCTGGCAGAACTGATGATTGGTATTGTGCGAGGAACTCAGCCCTGAATTTGTTAATAATCGTCGATAGCAGAATCATTTAACACCCTCCCAGCTTATATCAATGGTGTCGGCTAAGGAGTTGATGGCCTGGCGGGCGTTATTTTGAGTGATAGAGGTGAGGTGGGTGTATCTGGATGTGGTCAGGATACTGACATGGCCAAGGATCTGCTGAAGTTCGACAAGATCAACTCCTGCTTCCAGCATATGGGTTGCATAACTATGGCGCAGTGAGTGGCATGAGATTTTTTTTTATGCCAAGTTGATTGACAACACACTTCATGGCAGTCTGGATCCCTCCCATATTCAATGGCGTTTCAACCAGGTGTGCATTCTTTAGTCCCCGTTTCCTGTTTGGAAAAAGAAAGATAGGGTGCTGGTGAACAGTCCAGAAATTTCGTAGAATCTGTAAGGTCTTTTCTGGGAGGGGTACCAACCTGTCCTTATTGCCCTTGGCGTTGCGGATATGGACTCGCATGTTGGCCGAGTCAATGTCGCCGACATTCAGAGCGATTCCTTCGCCAAGGCGCAGGCCAAGGGAATAGATGGTGAAAAAGAAGACTCTGTAGCTTAGTTTTCCGGTTGCGCTAAGCAGCTCATGAAGCTGTTCGATGGATAGAATGTCGGGGATTCTGGAGGTCTTTGGTGGTTTGATTACCGGGATCTCCTCCCAGGTTCTATTCAATACCCTGGAATAGAAAAATTTCAGTCCATACAAATCAAGCTTAACCGCACTCCAGGAATGCGTTTCCAGTAGGTCATTGAAATAGTTAAGAAGCTGGTCAATTGACAGAGAGTCGATTCGGCAATCAAAATAGTTTCCGATCCTTCTGATTGCCCGTGAATAGGCCTCTATGGTCTTGGGTCGCAGGCCTGCCAGCTTCAGGTACTGCAGGTTTTTGTGGTAATACGCAATAAATTTCGGATCGTTGGGCATCTTGGTGTTCATTGTAACCTCCTGTTTGTAATAATGTGAATGGCAAATGCACTTGCTTTGCCGCCACTGATATATTACTAGAAAAGCATGAGGTTACAATTGATTGAGTACAATGGAATGGATTGTGGGTCTATGTCTCCGCGTAGCGGCTTCGTCCAACAAAAAAATGCACCCGACTGGCTCACACG
>JAOZUK010000236.1:0-3019 GCA_029938715.1 Bacteroidales bacterium
CCGACCCCTGATAGATTCCTTCGCAGAGGAAAGGTTTGATCCTTCAAAATTGAGATCCTCCCAGGTGATGTTCCAATCACGGGGAAAATGGAAACTGATCTCATTTTCTAAAGAGTTTTGCAGATGATACTTCCTATGATATTCTTTCGTGATCTTGGAGTATTTTCTGTCTCCAATATAGAGATCTGAGATCTCACCTCCGCTTAAGAACTTGAAATGGATAGTTCGTGGCATGGAAAGATTCCTCGAAACAGCTGTTTTTTGGGTCACAAAATCCAGGGCAAATCTTTCAATGACCTGTTCCCCTTTGCGGATCTCTCCCTCCAGACCATCTGCTCCCCTTGTGATGTAAAGCCTTGTTCCCAGGTATACCCAATCCTTTCCTTCAATCAGTCTGTACTCGCCTAAGTAGTTTTGTTCATTTTCACCCAGGAGATCATAACTATTCAGGGTGGGATCACTGACCACTGGTTTGGCATAGTCCGAAGCATCTTCCCCAAGTGAAAGACGAATGATATTATTGAGTATGGTTATCAGGTTCGTATATGCATATTTATCGATCAGGGTCAGGTCAATATTGGCCAGCAATATGGCACCGATCTTCTTTTCAGGGCAGATAAATGTCATAGAAGACATGTTCCTTCTGTTCCCTCCATGGAAGATGTACTCTTTGCCATCCAGTTCTCCAACGAACCATCCCAGTCCGTAATGAAAAGGCAGGTTCTCACCTCCATCCTCAAGAGAGATACCGGGGAAGGAACTATTTGGTTCCCACATGGCCCTGATGCTCTCTGCCGAAATGACCTGCCTGTTCTTGTAACGTCCGCCGTTCAGCAATGTTATCAGGTAATGGCCCAGGTCATTGGCGGAAGATCGCATCATAGATCCGGCAGGTGCAAACTCCCTTAACAACTCCTCTTCACTGTGAACCGGAATGGCACCACTTATCCCGTGATAGTGCCCATACAAGACATCAAGCTTGCTGAACATATCCGGATCGTTGGTGGTCTGATTCATCTTTAGTGGATTGAAAATAAACTCCTCCAGGTAACGATCGTAGGGCATGCCGCTTACTTCCTGAATCAGCAGTCCGGCCAGTGCAAAGCCTTCATTGGAATATTCATAGCTGGTTCCCGGCTCGTTGGTCAGGTAGACCGATTCAAATGACCGGACCAGGCTCTCAATCGCTTTGTCAGAGATCTCCCTGTTCCTGACCTGGGGAGAACGCAGTCCCGAGGTATTGTTTATCAGCATCCTCACGGTGATCTTATCACTTAGTGTTTTATTGGCTGTTCGGAACCAGGGCAGGTAGGTCACCACTGTTTGATCAAGATCGATTTTTTGATCTTCTGCCAGTTGCATAACGGCCAGCGAGGTGAATGACTTGGTCAGTGAACCCACAGCGGTGGAAGTGGTGGCAGTCATGGGCCAGCTTTCATCAGCATATTCTTTACCATAACCCTTCAGGAAAACAACCTCTTCTTCCTGGACCACAACCACCGAAAAGCCGGGCATGATATGTGATTCTTGCAATTGTTTCAGGTATTGATCCAGGGGATTCGTTTGGGCGATTCCCGTAACTGTAATGACCAGTAAAAATTTCAGTACTAACGCTTTTCTAATCATAATCAATGCATTATTCGTTTACCAATATGCGGGGAGTGATCTTTTTAATGGATTCGGATGCCCAGCGGGAACTTAATCCTGCAGCAACCAGCAGCAGTATATATACAGCAATACTTCCCCATACAGTTACTGCGAACGGGAATTCTACCACCCCAAAACCGGAAGTGATTGAGCCCATTAACAGGGGACCGAAGAAGAGTGCCAGGGGCCATCCAACCAATATCCCGGCGAGAGTGATCACTCCGGTTTTCCAAATCATGACTCGCTGAAGCTGTGGGTGTGTAAATCCGATCAGTTTGTAAACACCGATGGTTTTCCTGTTCTCCCATATATTTAAAAATATATCGTTGAATACGGATACCATGAGTACACAAATAAAGAACAGAGAGATAAGGATCATCGATGCATTGATGCTCTTTGATATACCCAGAAATCCGAGCTGCTCCTCAATGGTCAGTTCGATCTTTATGGCCTCCCCGTATCGCTTCAGTATAGCTGATTTGAAAGCCTCTGTCTTACTCCGATCGGTGAGGATCAGGGCGTATTTATCGGTTTCATACAAAGGGTATACCGCTTTAACGGCACTTCCGGATAGGCGGAAGCCCTCTCCCATATTGCTGATATCCTGGTATATTCCAGTGATATTTAGCCACCTGGGTTCATGCTCCATAAATACCAGTACACTGTCTCCAGTCAATTTTTCAAGCTTCCCGGCTGTTCCAACACAGAGGGATATTTCCATTTCACGCTCAGGGTGCCTCCCTGTGATGTTCTCCAGCCCGATCGTCGCCGGATCACCTTCAAATACTTTCCCGGTCAGATCCATGGGCGGAGAATCTTCGGAGCCCGGGATTGAAAGCTCATAGTAGCTGTAAGGGACTACCTCCTGTATCAATTCTTCCTGTTTCATCTGAAGGACAAATTGTTCATGTTCCAAGGGAAGGATCACTTCAGTGGATCGTGAAACCTGCATATCAGAATTGTCAAATCCCCACAATGATTTATATTCTGCAATTTTGCTGAAAGAGTTGGATGTATTTACTGAAAACCCAAGTATAAAAGCAGTGAGTGCCAGGCTGAATGCTGAAATGATAGATTTCCTGGGATTGTCGAAGAGCAGTTGGAACGCGATCCAAAGAGGCAGTGGAGAGCGCCCTATTCTTACCGGAGATCTGTTCTTTTTGCGAGAGATGTTTGTGTCTCCGGTGACCGATCTCAAAGCCTGAGCCGGAGGAATCTTTCCTGCTTTTCGGGTGAAGACCAGGATCAGGACAATGATCAGTATAACAAAGAACAGGGCACAGCCGACAAAAATGGTTAAGAGGGGAAGGTCAAGATTAAGCACCCCAATGGATTTCATGATAGATTGCAGGATGGCCCTGATGGAAAACAG
>JAOZUK010000236.1:3119-5935 GCA_029938715.1 Bacteroidales bacterium
GAAAACAGTATGATCACCATTCCGATGATCTTGTAGATACTGGTAAACACCGACTTGAACAGGCTATATTGAAGGTTGCTTCCGGAGTAGTCCATCTCCCTGTTGAATCTTGCCCAGACCAGATCAATTTCCTCCTTGTTGTGCAACCTGATTCCCTGGATCACCTGATTCATTTCCCCGGTCTGCACCATAAATGGCAGCATACCCGGTGCAATCCAGATCCTGTTTGGATTGATAAGGCCACTGGCGTAGTGTGGATCCACCACAATATCAGAAACGATCAAAGGAAACAGACCCCTGGAGAGGGGAATACGGATCGTATCACCGATGGAGATATCGTATTTCAGAGAAAAGTGCCTGGGGATCCAAACCTCTTCCCAGCCAGGAACAGTTGCTTCATTTCCTCCCATGCTCAGCAGATGATCATATTCCTGTTGGTGCGTGCCCATCTCAGTGATCCGCACCATAATATCAATCTTCTCCGAATTGTAAGTAAGTGGTTCGGTGATCATTAAAAAATGCTGAGGTTCTGCTGCAAACTCCACTTCCGGTTGTTGTTCGAACCAGTTCATGATCTCTTGCGAATCATTTTGTCTGATGTCGTAATAAAGGAGTATATGAGAAGCCTTTAGCCGGTCGAACATCATATCAAAAGGTTTATTGATACCCAGAAGTATGCCAATGGCTGTGGTCAATAGTAGAACAGAAAGCAGAATACTCAATCCTGCCAGCAGGTTTTGCTTCTTGCGGTGGCGTAAGTTGGCCAGTGCAACTAATAAAACGCTTTTCATTTTACCATCCTTTTTCAGTTAGCCAACCCAGAAGTGCTTTCTCATTTTTCGATCTGTCCGAGGTACGGTCCATATTGAATGCATCAATAAATATTCCATCCCTCAGGTAAACCACCTTCTCCGCATAACAGGCCGCCTCAATTTCATGGGTAACCATCACGATGGTTTGTCCCCTGGAGTGCAGCTCTGCAAAAATCTCAAGCACTTTTTCTGTGGAGGAGGAGTTCAGGCTACCAGTGGGCTCATCGGCAAGCAGGATATCCGGATCATTCACCAATGCACGGGCAATGGAACAGCGTTGCTGCTCTCCGCCCGAAACCTGTGCCGGAAACCGTTCCTGCAGATCCCCGATACCCAGTTCATTCATCAGCCTGATCGCTTTTTGCCTGGCCTCCTTCCTGTTTTTCTGCACCAGAAAAGCTGCCACCAGAATGTTTTCAAGGAGATTCAGGCCCGGTATCAGGTTGTTGTGCTGGAATACCACTCCCATGGATTCCCTCCTGAACAGGGCATTCTCATTCTGCCCGGAAGGCATCAGGTGCCCGTTTACAAACACCTCACCCCCGGAGGGGTCATCCAGGCCCCCCAGCAGGTAGAGCAGGGTTGATTTCCCTGACCCCGAGCTGCCCATGATGCATACAAACTCCCCTTGTTTGATTTCGAGATTGAGGTCCGGGATCACCAGGTTGGTGTTGTCCTTGCCAAGGCTATACTCCTTTTTTAAGTTTTTCACCCGCAGAATTGAAGTTTCCATATGGTTGATTTTTTAGCAAAGTTGCATTGTATACCTATATGAATCGTTGCATCGTGAGGGATGATACCATGTTGTAGAAATTGAGACTCCCTTTATTGAGAATTGAATCTTAATTCCCTATTTTTAGGTACATTATTAAGGTTACCATGGGGGTCCTCCATCTAGCGAGCAGCGTATTAACTCTCTTTTTCATTGCCATTCTTGCAGGGAAGAAGAAAAAAAGTGTATCGGACAGGTTGCTAATGGCCTGGTTTGTGGTCTTGTTTTCCAATGTGTTCATTTTTTACCTGATCCATGTTGATTCCGCACCTTCCTGGGTAATTGAGTTCCTGAATAGTTCCGTGTTCCTGCAAGGCCCTTTACTTTACTTTTACACATCCGCCCTGACCGGCATCCTGGAGAAGTTGAAACTCAGGCATATTCTCCATTTGATTCCATTTTTGATTCTGTATTCTTTGACCCTCTGTTTCAATATGGTTCATTGGGAATACATGGAGTCTTTCACTAACGGACTGATCGTTCTTAAATTCATATCCCCCCTGATATATATACTTATTTCGATGAAGATCATCACGCAACACAGGAACCGCATTCAGAACATCTACTCCTCCACGCACCAGATGGAATTGAAATGGCTCTCTTCCATTTTATGGGGAAGCATCATTCTGATGATCGTGGGCAGTTCCAGCCTGTTGCTTCATTATTTTACCAGGATCGAGATCCCGCAATACGGAGGATTGTACCTGAATATTTTGTACAGTGCGGGAATTATTGCGCTTGGCTATTTCGGTTTCAGGCAGACTTCTATTTTCGTTCCGGTTCATCTCCAGGATGACCAGAAGTGGAACGAACAGGCGTCAACGAAGACTAATTCCTTCAAGTATCAGAAATCCAGACTGAATAAAGAATTTGTAACCCAGGCGTACCAGGAGCTATTGAATCATATGGAATCGGAGAAGTCATATACCGATCCAAATCTGACCCTGTTTAAGCTTGCCGGTGAAATAGAAACTACAGAGAATAAACTATCACAGGTGATCAATAGCCAGAGCGGCTACAACTTCTTTGAATTTGTAAACAAGTACCGGGTCGACATGGTCATCTCCAAAATGGCAGGCAACGAGCTTATAAGCTCCACACTCCTCGGACTGGCACTGGACAGTGGTTTTAATTCCAAGGCATCCTTCAACCGGGCATTTAAGAAGTTTACAGGTCAGACTCCTTCGGAGTATTTAAAAGCGAATACTTAAAATAATGGTCTTCACTAAATA
>JAOZUK010000660.1 GCA_029938715.1 Bacteroidales bacterium
GGTTTTCCTACTGGACAGAAGTGGAAGATGGTGGCTGAAAATAAGAGCGAGATTAAATACGTCATCTGTAACGGAGATGAAGGTGACCCGGGTGCATTTATGGACCGAATGTTGCTGGAATCCTATCCATATCGGATCATAGAAGGAATGGTGGCAGCTGGATATGCGGTAGGAGCCAAAGAGGGAATCTTATACATCAGGGCTGAATACCCTCTGGCAGTGAGCAGAGTGCTCCAGGCACTTGAGATTTGCAGGGAACAGGGTTATCTTGGAAAAAGTATCATGGAGACAGGGTTTGATTTTGACCTCACTGTCTACCAGGGTGCCGGTGCATTTGTCTGTGGAGAGGAGACCGCACTGATAGAATCCATTGAAGGGAAGCGTGGATTTCCCAGGATCAGGCCCCCTTTTCCTGCAGCTGAAGGCCTGTGGGGAAAGCCCACACTGGTAAACAATACAGAGACCTTTGCTCAGATTGCCTATATCCTGAAGAATAAGGCGGAGTCATTCAACAGGGTGGGTACAGCCACTTCCAGGGGAAGCAAAGTATTTGCACTGGCAGGGAAAGTGTCCCGGGGCGGACTCATAGAGGTTCCCATGGGGATGACTATCAAAGAGGTGGTGGAGGAGATAGGTGGAGGAGTGGCCGGAGGCAGATCCTTTAAAGCCGTGCAGATTGGAGGACCTTCAGGAGGATGTGTTCCTTCATGGAAATCGGATACACCCATCGATTTTGAATCCCTTAAAGAAGTGGGTGCCATGATGGGATCGGGGGGATTGGTCGTACTTGACGATACCGACTGCATGGTGGATATCGCCAGATATTTTCTGACCTTTACCCAGAATGAAGCATGTGGAAAATGCAGTTTTGGTCGCATTGGAACCAAGCGAATGCTTGAGATCCTGGAGAAGATTACCCAGGGAAAAGGGACCCATAAGGACCTGGAGAACCTGGAGCAGCTGGCAGAATGGACCAGCAAAGGCAGCCTGTGCGGGCTTTGCAGTACAGCACCCAATCCAATTCTCTCCACCTTAAGGTATTTCAGGGATGAATATGAGGCCCACCTCAATGGCACATGTCCTGCTGGAAAGTGCAAGGAGTTGATTCGTTATGAGATCACCGATGACTGTATTGGGTGTACACTTTGTGCCCAGGATTGCCCGGTGGGTGCCATTGCCTTTAAACCCCATGAAAAGCATGAAGTTGATAACGATTTATGTATTAAATGCGATGGATGCAAGCAGGTTTGCCCTGAAAATGCGGTGATAATTAAATAGTTATGGGTTACATATGGCTTCGCCATGTTACAGGTTACATCTGGCTTCGCCAGGTTACAAATGGTTGAATGATTAAACTTAAGATAGACAATAAAGAGATTCAGGCTGAGAGCGATAGGGTGCTGATGGAAGTGATCAGGGAGACCGGTATCGAAGTGCCTTCCATGTGTTATCTGAAGGATGCTGCCCATTTTACCTCGTGCATGGTGTGCGTGGTGAAGGATCGCAAGAGTGGACGAATGATCCCGTCGTGTTCCCTGAAGGCAGAAGATGGAATGGATATCATCTCCATGGATGAGGAGGTAAAGGAGGCCAGGAAAACGGCCCTCGAGCTGTTGCTTAGTGAACATGTGGGGGATTGTGAAGCGCCATGTCAGATAACCTGTCC
>JAOZUK010000072.1 GCA_029938715.1 Bacteroidales bacterium
CCGGTGTATGGACTCAACAGCATCGATGACATACTGGACTAACTTTTGTTTTTATGAATATAAATTGCAAACCCAATGAAATTTTTTAAAACCGACCGCTGAAGCGGCGGCTTAGTTCCACCGGTTATACCATGATTTAGGAGAAGGCTATGAAGAATGAATATACAGATGCAGGAGAGGCAACCTCCACCAACTGGAAGGTCACGCGGCGTGATTTTCTGAAAGCTTCAGGTTTTGTCATTACTGGACTTTCCGTGGCGGCACAGTTCGCTTATGCGGCTGAAACAGATAGCAACACGAAAGTGCGTTTCGGGATCGTGACGGACGCACATTATGCCGATGCAGCCCCACAGGGGAGCCGTCATTATGGAGAATCTGTTGCCAAGATGGCTGAGTGCGTGAAACTCATGAATGACAAGAAGGTCGATTTTCTTGTTGAACTTGGCGACTTCAAGGACCAGGGCAAACCTGTTTCTGAGAAGGACACCTTGAAGTACCTCGAGACCATTGAAAAGATCTTTGGGCAGTTTAAAGGACCTCGCTATCACGTTCTGGGTAACCACGACGCAGACAGTATATCGAAAGAACAATTTCTTGCTCGCGTTGAGAACACGGGCATCGAGAGGAAGTCCAAGTACTATTCCTTTGACTCAAACAAATGGCACTTTGTCGTCCTTGACGCGAACTACAAGGCTGATGGATCTGATTACGATCATGGCAACTTCGATTGGACAGATACCAACATCTCGCGTGAAGAACTCGACTGGCTCAAGGAGGATCTTGTGTCCACATCCAAGCCAGTGATCGTATTTATTCACCAGCAACTTGACGGCAAGGGGAGCCATTACGTCAAGAATGCGGCTGAAGTTCGTCTAATCCTGCAAGAAAGCAAGAGAGTACTCGCAGTGTTCCAGGGGCATAACCATGCAGGACATTACAGCCATATCGAGAACATTCATTATTACACTCTGAAAGCCATGGTTGAGGGGGCTGGTGACAAAAACAACTCATATGCCATTGTTGAAGTACACGATAATCACGACATCGTCGTTTTTGGCTATCGCAGAGCGATGAGCAGAGAAATGGAGAAGGCTTGACAAGACAATTGCAGCGGACGCGGTAAACCGCGCCGCTGATTTGCGACCGTTATTTAGAAGTTGAGCCAATATTCTTATGAGAAATACGCAATGAAGAAAGTATTACGAATATTGGTAATCATGTTATATTCAACTATTGCTTCTGCATTAATTGCACAGGAGTCTGACCAGTATTATCTGGATAAACAACCACTCAAGTTTAGAGACGGAGTATACGCCAATATTGGTATGGTCGAAAAGAATAGTCCCATTCCATCAACATGGATAGAGACTGATATGGATGTAAATGATCGTGATTTCTACAAAAATATTACCAAGGCCGATGAGATTGTATTCTATGATGACAATGGAGTCAGAACTTTGCTAAATACTAAAAGCATTTGGGGATACAGCTACGATGGGGATCTTCATATCAATGTAGGTGGTGCTTTTCACAAGATTGACTTCGTTGGCCGTATTTCACATTTTTTTGCATTAAAAACTACCTATTATCCTAATCCCTTTTTAGAATATAACCTTTTTGGGGATTTCTGGTCCACTCAACCAGTTTTGGTGACTGCTAAGCATGAAGAATATTTAGTTGATATATTTGATAATAAAGTGTGGAAGTTTGATTTGGATGGTCTGGAGCGGGTGCTAAAAAAAGATCCCCAGCTTTGGAAAGAATTTATGACTTTGAAGAAGCGAGAAAAAGAATATTTGAAGTATATATTTCTCAAACGATATAATGAGAAGTATCCTCTTGATATTCCTCCTAATTAGGAAACGCTATTTGGATAAAGGCTCTAATATATTATCATATGCCTGCCTGCCTCATTCGAAAGAAATGGTTTGCCAAAATAGACTTCCTTTAACTTGTGTAAAACCATTTATGCCAAGCAATCCCAATTGGGTAATCAAAGAGCTAGGCCAACATATACATAGGATGTAGAACAATTCACTAAACAGGACGCCGGAATCGTTAACGGGAAATAGCACATGTAGTGCGGGCACCGGTTAATTCCACCGTTCTACACACTGCAATAAGTTAAGTTAGGCACAATTTTTATTGGTCAGGAATTGATTTTGAATTGAAAATGAGAAAAAAATAATGAAACACTATTTATTCACGCTGCTTATTTTAATAAGTATAATGCTAAGTGCACAAATTGATGCACCTGAAAATGATGAAGGTACAATCAACAGCAAGGTGACTAATGTTGTAGTCGTGTTCAAAATGCATGTTGATATAGGCTATACAAACTGGGCAGAGGGAGTTCTTCAGAAGTATTGCAATGAAATGCTTGAAGAAACCCTGAAATCTATTGAAGAAACTTCCAGTTTGCCGAAGACTGAACAGTTTGTATGGACTATTCCCGCCTGGCCATTGAAATATATGCTTGAGAATTGCACGGAAGAGAAAAGGATAAAACTTGAAAAAGCAATAAAAGAAATGCGTATCATTCCACATGCGCTTCCTGTAACTTTCGAAACAGAAGCCAGCGATCTTGAAAACCTGGTGCGTGGACTATCTTATGCCTCTGAAATAAACACGACATACAACTTGCCACAAGCACGCGACGCCAAGCTAACTGATGTGCCAAGTCATTCAAGGATATTGCCAACAGTGTTGAAAAATGCAGGTGTCGATTTTCTTCATCTGGGGTGCAATCCTGGTTCTGCATCCCCTGATGTACCTAATTTATTTTGGTGGCAAGGACCCGATGGATCTAAACTGTTGACATTTTATTGGGCAGAGTATTATGGATCCGGCATTCTCCCCCCTAAAGACTGGCCACATAAAACTTGGCTGGCAATGATTCATACCCATGAGAATTCAGGGGCACCTACACCGGAAGAAGTAGCTGAATTATTGAAAACGGCAAAAGAGAAAATGCCAGATGTAAATATAAAAATTGGACGTCTTTCTGATTTTTACGATTTGCTAATGAAAGAAAAACCAGAACTTCCAATCGTAACTGGAGATATGCCCGACACCTGGATTCACGGGTATATGTCAATGCCAAGAGAGACCAAGCTTAGTAAATATCTTCAGCGAGAAACATATAATACGGAAATTCTAAACTCACAAATGATTCAATGGGGAATGAGCAATCATTCTATTGAAGAATATATTAATGATGCCGTAGAAAATATGATTTTGTATGAGGAGCACACTTTTGGAGCTGCTATGACCCATGCAGACCAGCATAAATGGACTTATAATGATGAATTTAAAATAAATAAATCATTAGGGAACTATGACTTTATTGAAGGGACATGGCGTGAAAAAGGAAACCGAATTAGAAATGCCGAAAAGATTATTGTTCCATTAATGAAGCATCAGTTAAAACAGCTTGCCTCTTCTGTTAATACAGATGGGAAAAGAATTGTTGTATATAATCCATTACCCTGGTCAAGAGGTGGCAGGGTGAATCTCTTTGCAGGGGTATACCAAAAGAAATTTAAAATATATGGATTGAAAGATATGCATACAGGAAAAGTAATCCCTGTTTATGAAGATTATAACCTGATTTCTTTCGATGCAGACTCAGTTCCTTCATTGGGCTATAAAACGTATTTGCCCATTTTAGAACCAATTAACAGTGAAACAAACCTTAAGCTAGATAAGAAGAATAATCTTCTGGAAAATAAATATTTCAAATTGCATATAGATGAGCAAAAAGGAATTCTAAGCTCTGTATTTGATAAGCAGAACAACAAGGAATTAGTTAATCAAGATAGTAATGAAGGCTTTGGGGAATACATATTAGAACAGCCGGGACAGAGAAAAATCGATGCTTACAATAAAGCCTATGTGAAGCCGGGTGCTGAGCATTGGGCAAACGATGAAATGATTCGACCAAATATCCCCAATACAGAAAGTGTAATATATAAAGGAAGCTGTGAGAAAATTGTATACTTAAACATGGGTAACGCCATACGTGCAACCATATTCGGGAAACTAAACGACAAGGACTCGCAAGGATATCTGGTAACATATACATTATACGAAGATCAACCCTACGTGGAAATCGTATGGGGTGTGGATGGGAAAAAACCAAATTCATTGCCCGAAGCAGGCTGGCTCTCATTTCCACTTAATGTGGATAAGCCCGAATATAGACTCTATCGAACAGGGGGAATTGTAGATCCTCAAAAAGAGTTTATTGAGAGGACAAATCAGGATTACTATTTTCTGAATACATCCATGACAATGTTTGATAGTTCGGGATGCGGAGTTGCGTTAAATTGTCCAACATCACCCGGGGTAAGCATAGATAACCCAGGGCTTTTTCAATTCTCAAAAAAGAAGCAACTTACAACAGGAAATGTATTTGTGAATCTATATAATACACAATGGGGGACCAATTTTACGGAATGGATTGAAGGTTCATTTTCTTCCTATACATATATATGGAGCTATAATAAATACGATCCTGAGGCAATCTTTATTACACCTTCCGAAGAAACCAGAGTTCCCCTGAAGGGTGTTTTTTATGAAGGGCCCAGAGGAAAAAGTCCTTTAATGCAAGAGGGGATATCCTTAAATAGAAAAGGAATATTGCTTACTGCATTTAAAGAAGAAGGAGAAAGTAAATTACTTCGTTTATGGGAGCAGGCAGGCAATAGTGGATCATGTTCTATTAGCTTAATAAAAGATAGTGACTATAAAAAAGCATATCTCTGTAATTTAAGGGGGGAAATTATTGATGAAAAAGGTATTGAAATTTCAAACAATTCATTTCAGTTTGTCATCAAGGCATATCAACCAATTTCATTTATCCTGAAATAATAATACAAAATGTCTCGATTCACTAAAGTAGCAGTGCTTGGATCAGTTTTCTAACAAATATTCCAATACCAGTTGGTCCTATTGCCAGGGGGCCAATTCTATTGTCTGTTTATTTTCGCCACCTTAATAAGCAAGCAACATAGTATGGGACATTTATGGTCTTTTTCAGGTCGGTACGGCAATTACGGGTTCTTATTGGCGTAATTATTACGGCGTTTATTTTGTAATACGGCGAATCCACTCTAGATTTGCAGTATAAATTACGGCATTTAGAATAATTAAGTTGTATTTACATCAAAATAAGGACTGGCCAAACTTTTATTGGAATAGCGATACATTACTCCCATGCGTGAGTACGGTGCGTGATATACAGGGTAGGTTAATAGGGAGAATGGAAGGCATAGGCTTCGAACTAAGGGAAGAAGCTGTACTTGAGACATTAACCGAAGACATTGTTAAATCAAGTGAAATTGAAGGAGAGTTATTGAACCCAAAGGAAGTAAGATCGTCAGTAGCTCGAAGGTTAGGGATGGAAATATCAGGGTTACCTGATGCAAGTCGTGATGTAGAGGGAGTTGTAGAAATGATGTTGGATGCAACTCAGAAATATAAAGACCCCTTAACCAAGGATCGAATGTTTGGTTGGCATGCTGCCCTATTCCCAACTGGAAGAAGCGGGATGAATAAGATAACGGTAGGCGGATGGAGGGGCGATGAACAAGGCCCAATGCAAGTTCTATCAGGCCCAATGGGGAGAGAAAAAGTGCATTACACTGCCCCTGAAGGTCCACGACTAGAAGAGGAGATGAATCGTTTTATTGAATGGTTCAATAAAGATAGAAGCATGGAGCCTGTAGTTAAATCAGCTATAGCCCATTTATGGTTCGTAAGTATCCACCCGTTCGATGATGGGAATGGAAGATTTGCCAGAGCCATTGCAGATACACAATTAGCCAGAGCAGACAGAACCAGCCAAAGATTCTATAGTATGTCGGCTCAGATCATGAAATCAAAAAAAGGGTATTATAATGTATTGGAGTCCACCCAAAAGGGAACTATGGACGTAAGCAAATGGTTGGTGTGGTATTTTGAACGTTTAACAGAGGCACTTGTAGCAACTAATGAAACATTATCGAAAATATTGGTAAAGGCAAAGTTCTGGGAATTACATAAAACCACCCAGCTCAATGTGAGACAAATCGAAATGATCAATAAACTTCAGGGTGACTTCGTTGGTAAGTTACATTCATCCAAATGGGCGAAGATGACAAAAGTACATAGAGATACAGCCCGTAGAGATATTCAAGATTTAATCGAAAAAAGAATCTTATTGGATTCCGGTGAAGGTGGAAGAAGTACAAATTACACTCTGAATCTTCCTGCTCTTTAGCTTGAAATCACTATTTGAGTTTGTCTTCCGTATAGTAATTGTTGTAAATAAAAAGTCACAGTCACGCAGCTTTTGTGGCAGGTTAGCTCTGCCGTTATAAAGAAAATTATTGAACTTTAAGGGAAACAAAGCGATGTATGCATTTATGAAAACTGACTTTCGATACCGTTTGCTTTTTGTTGCAATAGGTTTAATATCATTGATGTCCTGTGAGCAAAGATCTGCTGAAATTACTAAAATCAGAGGTATTTATGGAAATCCCAAACCTTTCTGGGATAAAGAATTGAATCTCAATAATCTTGGGGTTAATGCTATTTTTATGCATAGCGGATCAATTAATCAGGATATTATTAATAAGGCCAGGTCTGAAGGATTAATGGTATTTGCTGAATTTGCCACCTTGAACGGTAAAAATTATGTAGATGAACACCCTGAAGCCTGGGCAATCAATGAGAAAGGTGAAAAAGTGCAAGCTGCATCCTGGTTTATGGGGGTATGTCCTACCGACCCCGGTTTTCGTAAGTACCGTTTTGATCAGCTACGGGATTTACTCTTGGAGTATGAACTCGATGGTGTTTGGTTGGATTATGTGCATTGGCATGCCCAATTTGAAGAGCCTGAGCCCATTCTACCTGAAACGTGTTTTTGTGATCATTGTCTAAATACATTTTCGGAAGATTCTGAGATCAGACTACCCGACGGAACCACCTCAGAAAGAGCACAATGGATACTGAATAACTATGATGACTTGTGGCGTGACTGGCGATGCAAGATAATTTTTAATTGGACTGAGGAGATGAAAAGTCTTATCAAAGAAATTAGACCGAAGGCGCTCCTTGGACTTTATCATTGTCCATGGGATGATCAGGAATTTGATGGTGCCAGGCGTCGTATTCTAGGATTGGACTTTGATTTATTAAAAGAAACTATCGATGTATTCTCTCCGATGGTATACCATGCAAGGATGGGTAGAAAGCCCGACTGGGTGCATGAGAATATAATCTGGTTATGTAATCGGCTTGATATTAAAAACGATTCTTACCCCAAAGTGTGGCCTATCGTCCAGGCATATAATGATCCGGGTATTATAAGCTCTGAAGAATTTGAAACGGTGCTGAGGCATGGATTATCAGGAAGGTCCAGTGGAGTGATGATGTTCACTACTTATGCGGTAGCTGAAGATGAAGGTAAGACTGCAGTAATGAAAAAGGTGTATAAGTAACCAGTGATTTCCCTGTTGTGCTCAAAAACAAAAGATAAATATGACAACTTCTGGAGTTATTGTGGTTCTTGGCTCCCCGAATGACATTCGGGGCAGACTGTTAAGTATTGCCTTGGAACGTTGTTCACAGGCGCTGGCCGAATTCAAGAGGAATCCTGAATATGCTGTTCTCCCGACCGGTGGCTGGGGTACACATTTTAATACCACGGACAAGCCTCATGGATTCTATGTGCAACAAGAGCTGTTGAACCGCGGGATTCCTGAATCGGCCTTTCTTCCCTGTGTAGAGAGTTCGAATACCATCGAAGATGCCACCCTGGCACGCCCAATCTTGGACTTATACCCGGAATCCGAGCTCGTTGTTGTAACCTCGGATTTTCACGCCCTCAGAGCCCAATACCTTTTCGAACGTGAATTCCCCGAAAGGCGGATTACCATTTCCGCAATCACGACCGACTTGCCACCGGATAAGCTTGCCCGACTACAGGAGCACGAAAACAAAGCACTAGAAAGACTTAAGAATCAAAGTACAACAAAGCGGTGATTCATTAAATAAGCGAGTGACCCCCAAGGATGATTATGCCTCTGCCAACCTGAAGAAGGCGGAGGTACCAGTTGTCACGCTACGAACGTATGTGTGTATTGAACCAGCCAAACGACACTGCTTCGTTAACGATGTAAAAGAGTCTGGCCAGGAGTGTTGTGCTGGCATATTCCAAAAACCAGAGTATGCGGGTGCGTCTGCATCTGACAAATCGCTGAAGCGGACAAAAAAAGAGAAGAGTGGTACGCAATTAGGAAACAGAAATAATTTCTCTAAAACTACTAAAGGCTGATATGGAAAAGATGAAAGCAATTGTATGCACAAAATACGGTCCTCCGGAAGTTCTACAACTACAAGAAGTGGATAAGCCTACACCCAGGGACAATGAGGTTCTCATAAGAATTTATGCTACGACAGCACATGTAGGAGATGCGAAAATTCGGAGTTTAAAGCCTGGTTTAGGACCCGTGAAAGATTTCTTTTTCAAGCCCA
The DNA here is from genome assembly GCA_029938715.1 of Bacteroidales bacterium. Classification (GTDB taxonomy): domain Bacteria; phylum Bacteroidota; class Bacteroidia; order Bacteroidales. Next base: position 8,521 of record JAOZUK010000072.1, read on the forward strand.
TGATGCGATTAATGATGGGATTTAAAGGGCCCAGGAACAAAATACTGGGAATGGATCTAGCAGGAGAAATTGTTGCAATTGGAAAAGATGTAAAGCTGTATAAGAAAGGTGATCAGGTATTCGCATCCGCTTATCAAGGGTTTAAGTTTGGTGCTTATGCAGAATACATTTGCATGCCTGAAGATGGGCTTCTGGCATTGAAACCAAGCAATATGACCTATGAGGAAGTTGTTCCCGTTTCAAACGGAGCATTAACTGCATTGTTTATTCTTAGAAAAGCAAATATACAAGAGGGGCAAAAAGTTCTTATCTACGGAGCTTCAGGAAGCATGGGTACATACTCTGTACAGTTTTCCAAATACTTTGGAGCAGAGGTTACAGGTGTGTGTAGCACCGGGAATTTGGAAATGATAAAATCTCTCGGAGCAGATAAGGTCATTGATTATACTCAGGAGAATTTCAATGATCACGGTGAAATTTATGATGTTATTTTTGATTCAGTTGCCAAGATTGCTTCCTCACAACGGAAAAAATCTCTGAAAAAGAATGGGGTCTATCTCGACGCATTAAGTTCATCAAACGGATTAAAGTTTAAGACTGAAGATCTGATATTCCTCAAAGAGCTCTGCGAAGCCGGAAAGTTAAAAACGATAATTGATAGACGATTTCCAATGGAAGAAATGGTCGAAGCTCATCGGTACGTCGACAGCGGACGAAAAAAAGGAAATGTCGTAATAACTGTATGAATACATTACAAGTCACTAAACCGGACGCGGAAACCGCGCCGGTTAGTTCACCGTTATGTGGATACTGTAGTTTATTTTACTAAAATTGAAAATATATTTGAAGTAGATAGCAAACAATATTAATAACTAAGGAAACTGTAAAATGCGCCTCATAACACTATTCTTAATCTTTTTAATAATTTCTTCCTGTGGCAGTAACGAAAAAAAAGCATCGCAAAAAGAAGAATCCATCAAACAAGAATATCTCCAAAAAGGTGGAGAGATAGTAAATTTAACCCAGTCCGAGTTATTAAAAAATGTCTCCAATGCTATGAAAAAAGGTGGTCCAGGGTATGCTATCGATTTCTGCAATACACGCGCTATGTTATTAAAGGATAGCTTGTCCCGTTTGAATAACTGCCAGATTAGGCGCATAGCTATTAAATACCGCAATCCTGCTGATATGCCCCAAACTAAAACGGAAGAAGACCAATTATCCCAGTATCAGCATGCTAATCAGAAAGGCGATTCCATTAAACCAAAAGTCTACCTTTTTGATGATCGAATTGAATATTATCAACCAATTCTTATAAACAAAGGATCCTGTCTCATTTGTCATGGCAAACCCGGTAAACAGATTGCAGAAGAAACCTTAGAAAAGATAAAAGCACGATATCCTAATGATTTGGCTACCGGTTTTGCGCTGAATGATTTCCGTGGCGCTTGGAAGATCACTTTCATGAAATAATTCCATATCACAGACCCTCATTCAACGAATATGGGGTGTGTCTGGAACACATAACAGCCGTATTCAGGTAGCAACTATAAAAACTACTTTTCCTTTAAGTAGTTCTCCTTCAGAAAGGATCTGCTTATAGTAATTTCCCCAGAGCAAGCTGGTATAATCCCAGAGTTCATTAATAATAAGGATATTTTTTCCTTTAATTTTATCGAAACGACAGGCATGTGTCCCCTTTGATAAAACTTCGAGTCTGGAGCCAGCAGTTTTGAGCATATAGGAGTAAATGTTTTCTTTAAGAGAACGTACCGTATTCGTATAAGGCAATTTTTCATCCAATCCAAAATAGTAGAATCCTTGTGAGTCCATCCCAAAATCATGCTGAGGTTCCTGACGATAACTTATCCTGGAGAATTGAGTCAAATCAACCTCACCTGCAGGTCTTCCCAGATCATTGGGAGAGTAAGCAGTAAAATAAGCGTCTCTGTTCCAGGCAAGTTTCTCAAAGTTGTCTCCTGATATAAACTTAATTCCTGCCTCCTGGATGTATTTGTTCCTTGGTACTCCATCAATTTGGTAATCGATGGTAAAAACTCCATTTTCATCAAACTGAACAGAAAAACTTGCTACTACCTTACCATAGCTTCCTTCAATCAGGATGTGGGCTATACCATCATTAATACTATAATCCAGTTTTTTAAGTTGCCAGTCCTGGGCGTAATCGTCCATTTGAATGGTTGAGTATTGCACGCTTTTTCCAGGCAGCTTAAGATTAACATATGGACCTGATTGGAAAATTAATTCATTATTTACAGTAAGATTTTCAAGCAGGCCTGTTTCCTTATTAATATCTAAAGCATAAGCTTTCCCGGCTATACTTACTTTCATTTCTGTTTCAATAGCAACCAGACTTCCTTTGGTAAGTTCAGGCAGTTTCACCTCTTTTTCCCCAAGCTGAATATTGTATTCATCAATCAGAAGTGTATCACATTGAAAGAATTGAATATTTAGCTTTTCGGCTGTATTCCAATTATTTACAGGGATAACAAGTTGACCTTTCTGATGTGGTTTAAGGTTAATATTGCTTAGTTCACCTGACTGTTCCCCATATCGCCAGTTGATCTTCAATTCAGAAAAGTTGGTATGATCAAAACGGTTGTGAACTTGCACAATAAGTTCTTCACCGGCTTTGAAATCAGCTATTGTCTTGGTATAAATCTTAGTGGGTGAATAGGCCTTTTTTGTTCCCCAGAATTCAGGCTTTTTGCGTCGCCAGGTGTCCACAATACCCCATTCTCCATATCCAACCACAGGACGATTAAAAGTTGCTGGAATAACATTTTTATCCAATATTCCCCACCATTCATTAAATCCTTCCAAATCTTCAGGTAGCATAAAAGTTTCATCAATCATGCACCAGATAGCACCACCTAATCCACCTTCCGTTTCAAAAAGATAGGTCCACATACTGTCCAGGCTTTGTCCCCAAAAACTACGGACATTGGGATCTTCCTTCAGTTCGTAATTATTGTAGGTAGGGACATGTGCCCATTCATCAAATAACATCGGTAATTCCGCCGATTCAAATCCTTCGGTTTCTAAACCATGCTGAATAAGATCTCCTTTCCAGCTTGGATAGTGCATACTAATAAGTTCATAGTTAATCAGGCTGTCAGGTACTTGTCCCGGATAGCTATAGATGACTGGACGGGTAAGATCGTGATTCTTCATCCATTTGTAAGATTCCACGAAGTTGCTACCAAAAGTATTCTCATTACCAATTGACCAGATAATGATACTGGGATGATTGCGGTGATATTGAACCATCTCTTCCAGTTGTGAAAGATACCTTCGGGTAAACTCAGGATTCGACTGTGATGCGCCATTGGCCTGGTAAACCTCAGTCCGGTGCGATCCCACAAAACATACCGCAGTTTCATCTTCCACATAAATTCCGTATTGATCGCAATAGTCTAAAAAAGTTTCTGATGGTGGGTAATGCGAAGTTCTTATAAAATTCATATTGCATTCTTTCGCCAGCAGGACATCCTGTAAATCAAATTCAGCAGTGGTCATTCTTCCTAGAATCGGATGGATATCATGACGGCATGCACCGCGAAGTTTCACTGGCATGCCATTGACAATTAGTTTATTTCCCTTAACATGAACTTCTCTAAATCCAATCTTCTCAGAAGTCTTCATTAGTTCCCTTCCATCCTGGATAAGAGTCGTGGTGATCGTATACAGCTCAGGGTGTTCAGCATCCCAAAGCTCCGGATCTTTTACAGGAAATAATATTTGACCTGATTTTGACTCTCCCTCAACTGATCCTACCAGGAGATCATCAGCATCAAACAAATCAAACCTAATTATTGTAGGGGTATCTTTCCCTAATTCATAGAATATTTTCAGAACTGCATCTCGATAATTCTCATCCAAATCAGTTTCGAAGTACAACTGATTAATGCTTTGTTTGGGCAGGGCTATTAACTCAACATCACGTAAAATTCCACCTATTTGATGTTTGGCATATCCGCTACCATAAGAAATATCATCTGCCCGGTCTGTGACTTCTACGGTTAATACCGCCGTTTCGCCAGGAGTAATTATATCTGAAATATCACATTCCCATCTGGTAAATCCACCTGAATGATCACGAACAAATTGTCCATTTACCCATACCCGGGCATAACTATATACACCATAGAAAATCAGTCTGACCTGTTTGCCTTTGTAATCATTTGGAACCAGAAATTCATTTTTATAGACAAAGGGCTGATCATGCTTTATGGCCATACCTTGCATCTGGCATTCGCCCGGCACCTGGATATCAGCCCAACCTTGAAAATCAACGTCATTATTCCAGAATTCTGCCGGCGGATCCATGTTAAACTTCCAGCTACCATTTAATAGAATTATCGGAGTCTGAATTCCTGTTACCTGAATTTTTTGATTTGGTGTACTGGTTTTACAACCCGATGAAACAACAGTTACCAAAAAAACGAAATGAACGAGTTTCAGTTTCATAACAAGATTAGATTTATTTTTTGATCGCAATTGTGCCAGCCACTCTAACAACTAAAAATAGAGAAAAACTAACAATATTCTCCCTGCAACACCTATTCCATTCATTTGAAGAGATTACGTAATTTTGTGTAGACAAAAGAAATTGAATATTTTTTACTTCAATACTGATGATCTATGCGAAGAAAGCTATCGATACAATGATCGGGAACTCCAGGTATCAAGCAGGCTTCGGACATTGAATTTATTTCTGCTAAGCACATGGGTGTAAATCATCGTGGTACGAACATCTTTATGACCCAGTAGCTCCTGTACCGTGCGAATATCATAGCCATCCTCAAGAAGATGTGTGGCAAATGAATGCCGGAAAGTGTGACAGGAGGCATTTTTAGTTATCTGTGACTTTCTGACTGCATTCTTCACTGCTTTTTGCAAAGAACTTTCATGGCGATAGTGTTGTTTCAACGATCCTGACCGAGGATCAATTGCCGGTTTCCTTGCGGGAAATATATATTGCCATGCCAGTTCTTTCGGAGCAGTTGGATATTTTCTTTCCAATGCGTCCGGCATGGAGGCACCTCTAAATCCTTTCACCAGCATATTTTCTTCCAGCCTGAGCCTTGCCTTTTCTATTTGTATGTTTAACTGTGGGATTAACAGGTTTGGGAGAATGGTTCTCCGATCGTTGTCTCCTTTGCCTCCCCGAATAAGCATCTCGTTCAAGCCGAAATCCAAATCTTTTACACGCAGATTTAAACACTCTGTTAATCGCAATCCACCGCCATATAAGATGGAGGCCATAAGGTGAAATTCGCCCTGCAGGTTTGAAATTACCTCATGTGTTTCATTCCGGCTAAGCACTACAGGTAATCGTTTCCCAATCCGGGCATGATTGAAGTTAAAATTATCCAGGGGTATCCTTAATACCTTTTTGTACAAAAAAACCAGAGCATTTAATGCCTGATTCTGAGTAGAAGCGGAAACCTTTCTTTCAACTGCAAGGTTGGTGAGGAAATCCGCTATCTCCTTTCCACCCATCTCATTGGGATGTCTTTTATCGTGGAAGATAATAAACCTGTATATCCATCTGATATATGTTTTTTCAGTGCTATAACTGAATTGATTAGTGCGTATTACCTCCCTGACATGATCTAAAAACTTCGAACGTAGCATGCTCAGAAAATCATTTTCTGTTAAACCATAAGTCTCAATTGTATGCCTTTATTAATGTGATGAGCTTGCATATATCTGCTTTAATTCCAGCACTTTTCTATCATTTGAGATGAAACAGAAATATTGATCACTACATGATCATACTGATTTGTTCAAATACATTTCACCCTTCTCCCAAATCAACTCCAGTAACACTGGATTCCAAACCAGGCCAGGAACAAAGAGAAACTCAAGAAAATCTCTGAGATTGAATGACATTGCAATTGTTAATGACTTCAATTTTTCGTAGATTACTTTGCATTCTCAAAATCAAGGAATTCATTTTCGGAGTGACGTGGCGAAGCTGTGGAATGCCAAGTGTTTTCAATAATTGGTTTTTTGTCTAAACGACCCGTTCAGATTTCCAACTACAAGTATCGATTTATCCAACCTTGAATGGCAGTATATTCATTCAAACCAGAGTGCTATACTGCAAAATGCAGTAGAATATATGTTATATGAATTCATTTATTTAAAACTGAATATTATGCACAGGAAAACTATTTTCATTTCAGTATTATGCGCAACCTTCCTGATATCTGTGTCTGTTACGGCACAGAAGGCACATTGGGCATCGGCAGACGATAGTTTGGCAATGGAACTTATTGCAAAGGCGAAGATGTGGGCTGAATCAAATTGTAGTCCGCAACCAGGACTTAAAGAGGTGTTCGCAGATGAATTTCAAGGGACGAGGCCAGATGGTACCCGATATGGTAAAGAAGAAGCCATGTCGACCAATCTAAAGAATCCTGATCGGCAATGCCAACTTGGTGAAGTCAAGATTCAATTCTTTGGAGAGATGGTGGCGATAGCTTATGGGAATGAAAGTAGCATCCGTAAAGGTACGGATGGAAAGGAATTTTTGCGCTGCTTAGTGTGGACAGATACCTGGCTGAAACGGGATGATAAGTGGCAGATCATCGCAGCTCAAGATGTGGTCGTGAAATGCACCAGGTGAGTTGGCTACGAACATACTCCGTAAAGCCAAACGAGACCATTCAGGAGAAATGATGATAAGGAACAATAAAAACATATAACACTAAAGCCGACCGTAACGCGTGTCACGCCCTTTGCAGAATGGGCAAAGTTCGCACCACACTACGGCGGCTTAGTTCCACCGTTATGACATCAGTAGGGTACAATGAATAACATCATTTTAAAAACAAAAAGGCTTCAACTAGAAGTTATAGATGAAAGTCATTTTGAAAATTTGTGTAAACTACTCTCGAATGAAAAAGTACACAAATATTTTCCGAAGGCTCTAAACGGAGTAGAGTCCAAAGAATTCTATGAAAAAATTCAGGTTAGGTATAGAGATGATGGATACAGCTTTTGGGCAGTTATACGAAAAAATGACAATGTGTTTCTGGGTATTTGTGGGGTATTAAAACAAATCATAGATGGTCAAATTGAATCTGAGATTGGTTATAGGTTATCAGACTCATATTGGTGTAACGGTTTTGGAACAGAAGCAGCAAAAGGATGTATTGACTATGCAAAAGAAAAATTACTAAAAGAATCTGTTATATCTCTTGTTCGATCGATCAATCTTCCCTCAATAAGAGTGGCGGAAAAAAATGGATTTCAATTTGAAAAAGAAACGATGTTTCATGGTTTACCTCATAAGCTGTATCGTTTAAAACTAAAATAATGCCATAACCCATCACTGGTGCCGACCCAAAAAGCCGGGCCGCTTAGTTCCACCGTTATGGGCATAATATCAATATAATCGTGCATTACTACTTGGTCACAGCATTAATTCTGTTTGTCTCAATCTTAGGTTACGGTCAGGAATATCATCCACTACTTTCAAATTCAGGTTGGTGTTGTGAAACGTGTTTTGGAACTGGGTGCTGGTATACTGAATACCCTAAAACTGGACCTGAGTTTATAAATAATGAGCTATACTATAGAATTGGCAATTTTTCTCTTCAGGAAGACTCGTTGTCTAAACAGGTATGGTACCTAAAGGACGGTGAGAAGAAGGTGCTTTATGATTTCACACTCACAATGTATGATACGTTCCAGATTGAACTACGTGATACAATAATTAGCACCTACAATGTGGACAAGATTGATACTATTAATACACTTGCCGGCAATCGTAAAAGATGGATTTTAAGTTTGAAGGACACCCTTACTATAGGCCAAGATACTCTGGATAGAAGCCTTATTTGGATTGAAGGAATTGGAAGTACCTATGGTCCACTTTATCATATGACTGTTCCCGGTAAAGCATCTGGAACCTGTCTGGAAGGGGTCTATTCTGATGAAAGAATTCAGATATATCAAGGATATTGCACATATATAGGTGGCTACTGGCCAGATGAATGTAAGTTCATTAGTAACGGTCTTGAAGAAAACCATATCGAGCCAACAATTGTATACTTTAATAGCTTTGGAGAATTAGTAGTCTCATCGGTGGAAGTGGTTACCCAAATTCGAATTTTTGATGTAAAAGGAACACTATTGCTGAATCAACAGAATATTTCTTCAGAAACGAGTTTTACGATACCTAATCAACTACCGCCTGGTATATATTTTTGCGAAATATTGACTGAATCACGAACTCGCTTTTGCAGTAAGGCATTGAAATCTTTGAAAAGCCCATGACTCACTAAACCGGACACCGAGATTTTTATTGGGTATAAGTAGCTGTTGTGCAGGCACTGGTTAATTCCACCGTTCTGCGATCATAAGTAATGGATGGAAAAAGTTTAGAGCATATTCATTAGATTCTTAACCTTACCTTTGATTGCCAGATAGAGCTTATGCAACAGACCATCCAAATATCTACCTCCTCCCATAACGGCCTCTATGACATCACCCGCCTGGTGGAAGCCATTGTTGCGGAAAGCGGAATAAAGACCGGCATGGTCAATGTCTATGTCCAGGGTGCCACCGCTGGAATCATGATTCAATTCATTTACATGTACCTTCTTTTCTTATTCAAGCCTTAGTGATTCGACCGGATTCTTACTGGCTGCCTGCCAGCTCTTCCAACTGGTCGTCACCAGGACTATCAGCAATGTGACTGATCCTGCTGCAAAGAAAATCCACCAGCTGATCTTTGTTTTATATGCATAGTTGGCCAGCCATCGTTGCATAAAGTACCATGCAGGAAGGATGGCAAGCAGGAAAGAAAGCAGCACATAGCGGGTGTACTGAATGTTCAGCATCCTGAGGATCTCCGTTGATGTGGCACCATTTACCTTGTGAATGCCAATTTCCTTTTTCCGTTTATTGAAGCTGAGTACGGACAGTGTGATCAGTCCGATGCCAATAATCAGGACCGTAAGCAGTGAAAAAAGTGTAAGGACTTTTGTCAGCCCCTGCTCGCGTGCATACAAAGCTCTGATCTGATCATCGACAAAATTTATTTCCAGCGGATAATCATCCCCAAACTGTTTCCAGACCTTATGGATATCGGCAGCACGGACATCCTTATCGGGATTCAGCCGGATCACTATCTCATTCCAGAAGGTGGGATCCAGAATATAGAACATGGGTTGCATCTCTGACTGCATGGACCGGGAATGGTAATCTTCCACCACTCCCACGATGGGTCCTTCGAAACCCCAGACTGAAAAAGTCTCTCCAATGGGATCATCCATACCCATTTCCCTGAGTCCGCTTTCATTGATTATGTAGGCACATTCCCTGGTTTCCCAGCTCACTGCATCCTGTTGAAAACCCGGATCAAAATCCCTGCCATGCAACATGTTAACCCCAAGTGTTTCAAAATAATCATAGGATATTGACTCCCAGCCCCAGATGACTCTGAGCTTCCGTTCATCCTGCTGACTTTTCCAGGTAACTCCATCTGTGTTGGTATTTGCAGATGCGGGGGAGGAAAATGAGGCGCTAACCTGTTCGATGGCAGTCAGATTTTTCATTTCCTGTGCAAATGTTCCAAATCCCTCCCCATGGATTCCATGCCCCAGTGGCATATTCATGGGAATGGTGATTAGCTCCTCCCTGGCGTAACCCGTATCCCTGGTTGTGAGAAAACGAGTTTGTTTATGCAACAGGAGATTAAAAGATATGAGGGAGATCAACAGGGCGAACTGCATAACGGAAAGTGCTGGCAGGGCGCTGTACCTGAAGAGATAAGCATCGCTTCGTGCTTGAAAGAGCGAGAGTGTTTTTTTGGAGGATAATATAAGCGATGGATAAGTTCCGGCCAGCAAATTGACTACGACCAGAATAAGAAGCAGAATGAATAGCAAAGACAGATCAGTATGAACCAGGTCGGGCAAGGAAAATGTAGGTACAAGTACCTCTAAGTAAAGCGAAGTAATGCCTGTGGCAGCTATAAGGCTGCAAAACATCAGTGCGGTGACCTCTTTGAAGTACTCCCAGAATAATATCTTTCTTGAGGCACCGAATACCTTCTTGAGACCAATTCCGGTCGTTCTTTGCGAAACGATCCCGATATAGAGGAATAGAAAGTTGATGGATGAAACACCCAGAATCAGGAAAGCTACCAGGGAGAGGATCATAAGTATGCGAATGCTGATCTGAGGGTTGGCCTCCCACTGATACTGCTCGTTGGTATGAATATCAGACAGGGGCTGAAAATGCAGCTCCACGCGCTTGTTATCTAAGTGCCTTGTAAGGAACTGGCTGGTATTCTTCGTTAGTGTTGTTTTGTTTGCTCCTTCTGAAAGCAATACAAAAGTATGGATATCACTTTCATAATTCCAGCTTGGCTCAATCCAGACCTGGGTCAGGTCAGAAATGCACTCCAGGGGAAGGATAAGATCTCCCCGAAAATTCGAATTCACAGGGAAATTCTTGTAAACGGCAGTAACCGTAAATACTAGTCCATGGCCTATCCCCAGCTGACTGCCTAAAGGATTTCCGATGCCAAAATACTTACTGGCCGCGCTTTCTGAAATGGCCACTGAATTCCGGTCGGGCAGACAGTTTTCAGGATTCCCATAGGCCAATGGAAATGAAAAGAAATCAAAAAAGTGAGGATCGGCAAAAACAGCACTCCGTTCATTATAGCTGTTATCACCGGCCCGGCAAGCCAGAAATCCGTAGTAGAAGGAGAGCCTGATGGAGGCTTCGATTTCCGGGAACTCGTCCTTGAGCGCTTCTGCAAGAGGGGCATAGGTATATACACTCTCCGTTTCACCATCGTCTTCAATGATCCGGCAAATTTTTTCAGCGCCTTTCAGTCTGCTGTCGAAATTGTATTCCTGATGCACAAAGGTCAAAATGATCCCGGAAGCTGCTAACCCAATGGCCATCCCCAGGATATTGATGAACGAGAGTACTTTGTTCTGTCTGATCGTGCGCAGCGCTATCTTCACTTTGTTACTGACTATAACCAATTGAGAGGTAATCGGATTATTGGGGCTTGAATAATTATGTGCAAGGACATCCTTTTTTGGCATCTTCATGCTAGCCGTCCTGGATTTTATGAATTCATCACCCGCAAGGTCTAGCTGACCGAATGAGGCAGTGGCATTATTAAAAGACTCCTCCGGCGAGGATCCTTTGTAAATATTGCTCTCAATACTGTCCCGAATATGAATTTCAATCTCTTCGATATCCCCATCTTCGAAACTCGGATTGCTCCTTAAACCCTTTATCCAATTTTGGATTTCACTTTCAAGTTCAAACATCATTCGGTCGGTAAGATGCCCCAAAGTTTTACCAGCACTGCTTGAACACTGAGCCAATCTTCCTTTTCGGCTATCAATTCAAGTTTCCCCTGTTCGGTAATGGAATAGTATTTCCGCTTTCTTCCATTTTCAGAAATCATCCATTCGGATTCTATGTATCCCTCTTTCTCCAGCCTGTGAAGAACCGGGTATAACATACCGTCCGACCACTCCAGGATTCCCCCCGAAAGATCCTTCACCTTTTGGATGATCAAATAGCCGTAGCTTTTACCTTCCTTAAGGATGCTTAGAATCAGAGGTTTGGTAGAGGCCGCCATTAAGCCTTTTGATGCCATATGCTATAGATAATACATTGATAATCTACGTAAAGATACA
>JAOZUK010000661.1 GCA_029938715.1 Bacteroidales bacterium
GGAGACAATATGAAGTGACCCCATATTTTGTAAAATCGTGGATTTACCTGTAAACTATTAATTGAAAACGATTAATGGTAACAGGGATTACCGCATACAAAAGGAGGCCACTTATGAATAATAGTATAGTTTATGTTGGAATGGATGTCCATAAGGAAAGTTACACAGTATGTTGTTACACGTTTGATAAAGACAAAGTGGAGTACCTACAGAAGATGAATGCAGACTATAAAAATATACTTAAGTATATCGAGGGTATCCGAAAAAGATATCCAGAAAATGCAGAGTATGTATGTGGATATGAAGCAGGATGCTTAGGATATGCGTTGTATCATCAGTTAACAGATCATGGTGTGGAATGTAAGATATTGGCACCGACAACGATGGCAACAACAAATAATAAACGAATAAAAACAGACAAGCGTGATGCGGGAAGTATAGCAAGATGTTTAGCGTTTCATACCTACAGCGAAGTATATGTCCCAACGGATGAAGATAATGCGATTAAGGAGTATATACGGATGCGTGATGACCAGAAAAAATTTTTAAAGAGCACAAAACAACAAATCTTAGCGTTAGTGTTGAGACATGGTAAACGTTTTGATGGTGGAAAAACATACTGGACAATAGCACATATGAAATGGTTAACAGCGCTGAAATTAGAAGGAGCATTACAGGAATCCTTAGATGAGTATTTAATTACATACGAACATCTAATGGATAAAATAGAACGCCTAGATCAACGAATTGAAGAGATGGCAATTGGTGAAAAATACGAAGAGAAAGTAAGTAAACTAAAATGTTTTATTGGTGTTAAAACACATACAGCCTTATCGCTAATTGTTGAAGTAGGAGACTTTGATAGGTTTGCAAAAGCTGGCAACTTCAGTGCTTTTTTAGGACTAGTACCAAGTGAAGATTCTAGTGCAGAAAAGCAAAATAAATACGCAATAACAAAAGCCGGAAACAGCCATTTAAGACGATTACTAGTCGAGTCAGCTCAAGCATATACAAGAGGAGCAATAGGACATAAATCAAAGGCCTTGAAAAAAAGACAAGAAGGTAACCGTCCAGATGTTATTGCGTATGCGGATAAAGCAAACGAGAGACTGAGACGACGATTTTATAGAATGACATTAAAAAACGGCACAAAAAGAAATGTAGCAGCAACAGCAATAGCAAGGGAATTAGCTTGTTTTGTTTGGGGAATGATGACAGAAAATGTAGCATAGAAGTATTTCATTCTGATGACCCAGTAAAGGCTGCTAACGCACCACCAAGGTGGCAAGGCCTTGACAGTCTCATCAGAATGAAATGATGGATAATCAAGCAGATGTAAGGATGACTACGTCAGCATTACATCTGACATGAATCAAGTGGGTACAGAGGCAGGGTCTTAGAAAACTGAAAGGTTTGAATGATCTACGATATACCTCTGTTGACATAGTAGTTAAATACTTTGATTCACGCTAGGAGACTGTAGCATTCGTGGCGAACCATTGACCTGTTGGCAGAGAAATCTGATCCACGTATAACAGAGTGGCCAATGCCGGGAACTGTTAAGTCTGAGGCTCTACCTCTGTACCCATGCGTAAAACTAAAAAAAGAAAGGATGAGAGTGACTTTAAATTAGTACTTGACAAAGGTCACTTCATAACAGGTAT
>JAOZUK010000662.1 GCA_029938715.1 Bacteroidales bacterium
AGAACTTATTTCGATATGCGAGAAAGAAAATATTACCCTGGGTTCAAAGAATGTTGTCGGATCAGTTCTGACAAGTCGGGGATAACACCGATACCCTCGATTCGATCTTTGAGATATTGCCAAAACGATACACCCAATTTACGACAGGTTTTCTTCAAACTTGTAAAAGTATCACGGCACTGACGACCAGATTCACTCCGAGTACTGCCACTGATTTTACGCTTTTTAGCATACTCGCGGATAGCGTTTTCAGCGCCATTGTTGTGCAAAGGGATGTCCGGACGTTCCAAAACTAGCAGCAACTCGGATTTGTTGTTATAAATTCGCTTCAGCGCAGCGTTTAATAAGGCGCTGGCAGTCTTTTGAGTAAATATTTCATCAAACCGCTCTTCTAAACGCTGTTGATCTTTTGGGGTGGGGTTTTCTTTGTATGCTTTTAATCCCTCATATAGCTGCCATACCTGATCTTTTACCGTATCCAGGTCTATTTTAGCCTGATCGGTGAATGGAATAATTTTATCGATGGCTCGGTTGGCATGAATCCAACACAGCGCATGTAAAAGCACGTTAAACTGACCGGCATCATCGCTTACGATAACCAAGTGCTTTGAGATACCATGTTCAATGATAGTACCGATTAACACCGCCTCGGTGGCGATTTGCACGTGTCGAGCGTTGACAATAGCGTTTTGGGCTAAAAAATCATGCCACTGGGAGTCATTGGCAAATATCATCCCCTGGTTTTCGATGATGGCTGCAAGCGGCTTTTGGGGCAATTTGTGCTCGTGCAGATAGCAAATGGCATCCATATTGATGACAAAATCCGAATTGCCGGCGCGCATAAGTTTTAAAAAATTGATACGACTCTTGCTTTCAGTGCTTTCAAACCAGGAAAATAATTCATTGCCAATATGGGTGCAATAGCCGTTTTTACCGTTATGTCGGGCACCAGTATCATCCACATTGATATAGGTGGATACCTCAAGACCGACAGCTAAAATACGATCTTTTTCGTTATGAAAACTCTCTTTGCTTTCAATCAGTATATTGCTCAGGGTGCCCTTGGAAATATCCACGCCATATTCTATCAACTGCTCAAGCAGCAACGGCTGAGTAACGCCGCAATGGTGATGTTGGTACAAAATAAAACAGATAAGTTCCGGGTCATAATGCTTACCGTTCAAACGTTCAGGCAATTTGCTGCAAATGTATTTGCCGTCAGCTGTCTCATAGGTTGCAAGAAGGTACTTGGTATTATGCAACTTTATTTTAAGCCCCTGAACAACAAAAGGGTTATATCCTTTAAACACGGCTCCGTCTGGGATATTTTCCAAAGGGACGGGAATAGTTTCGTGAATTTGCAGCTGAGCTGTTTTCTTCCTTTTTTTGGATCCGGCTCGTTTGCTCTTACGTTTATTTGATTTATCTTTTTTCTTTTTCCCCAAACTGCTGGGACGGATTTTCGGCTTGGGATTTTGGTTTTTGAGTCGGGCAATTTCATCTTTAAGCAGTTGGATTTGTTCTGCCTGTTGCCCGATAATGGATGCTTGTTGCTCGATCAATTCCAATAATTGTACAACGATCGGAGACTTCTCATCTTCGGGTATATTTGGAGACTTTAAAATTACTCTCATACATTGTGCACATAGCACAATGAATTGG
>JAOZUK010000073.1 GCA_029938715.1 Bacteroidales bacterium
AATTGAACCACACCAAAACGGTCAATCCTGTTTCGCAGAACATTGTATGAATTATCAATGGCGCTTTCGGCTTGCTCTTTCAGGAAAACAACCACATCCTGATTTGAGGTATTAAAATCAATCTCTCCCCTGGTTTCAGGTGTCATAAAAAACTGTGCCAGCTGAGCACCGGGATTTAGCTCTTCAAATGCCTCGGCAAAAAGATTCACAAAGTCGGACTGACTGTTTCTTTTCATCTGACTGGCCAGGACCATGGTTTCAGTAAATACCGGGTCGGACAGAAACTGGGGTGCGGCCTCGGCACGAATGATATCTTCAACTGCAATCTCAAGGATTACATTCATTCCACCTTTCAGGTCAAGACCCAAATTGATTTCTCTTTCCTTACAATCCTGGTAGGTATATTTCTTAAACAATACGTTATAGATCACCTCACCTTTCATGGAATCCAGGTACGACCGTTCGATGCGAACATCACCATTGGCAAGGTTCCTGGCATCTTTCTCCACCTTCTGGGCAAATACCGTAAAAAGAAGCTGGTAGGCACTAACCAGTGCCAGAACAATCGTAAAAAACCTGATAGCACCTTTATTCTGCATTTTTAACTTGTTTATTAATAGTTACTTGATTGTAAATTTTTAATAGGCCGCAAATATAGCACTTATTTTTTGCACTTTAGAGGTACTCCTTAAAAAAATGCGCAATCGGTCGCATGACCAATCGCGCACTATTAAAATCATATTTATTTGACAACCTGCGCCTTAAAGACTATTCTTCAAAAAGGTTCATGTCATCCAATACTTTCATTACCTTTTTCACGCTTTCAGCGGAAGAGGTAAGCAGCTTCTTTTCATCGGCATTCAGACTGATCTCAATGATCTCTTCAACACCACCCTTGCCCAGCTTCACAGGTACACCAAGATAAAGCTTTTTTATTCCGTACTCCCCATTCAGGTATGCACAAACGGGGAAAATCCTTTTTTGGTTGTCTACAATGGCTTCCACCATTTGCGAAACAGCTGCACCCGGTGCATACCAGGCTGAGGTACCCATAAGGCTCACCAACTCACCACCTCCCTTTCGGGTCCGATCCACAATCTTGTCGATCTCCTCCTTGCCAAGCAATTCAGTAACAGGTATTCCACTTACAGAGGTATACCTGGGTAGAGGTACCATGGTATCACCATGTCCACCCAGCAACATGGCGTGGATATCGGAGGGAGAAGCACCCAGTGCGTTGGCCAAAAAAGCCTTATACCGCCCGGTGTCAAGAATTCCAGCCATCCCAAATACCTTATGCGGATCCTTATTTGCGGCCAAAAAGGCTGCGTAGGTCATCACGTCGAGGGGATTGGAGACTACAATGATGATTGCATCCGGAGAGTATTTTATGGACTTTTCAGTAACTTCCTTTACAATACTTGCATTGGTTTTAATCAGGTCGTCCCTAGACATGCCAGGTTTCCTGGGAATTCCAGAGGTAATTACAATGATTCCCGACCCTTTGGTTTTCAGGTAATCATTTGTGGAGCCCACCACCCGGGTATTAAAATGGTTGATGGAAGAGGTCTGCCAGATATCAAGCGCCTTACCTTCGGCCAGGCCTTCTTTTATATCAAGAAGGACCACCTCATTGGCAAGGTCCTTGTGGGCAATCACATTGGCGCATGTAGCACCGACGTTCCCGGCACCAATTACTGTAATCTTGTTCATACAATTAGGATTTTTAGGTTAACATTTCAACTATTAAAAGATATGTTTCAATAATATAGAGCAAAGGTAAAATTAATGAATTCTGGTTAGTAGCTACTGTTGTTATAAAGCATATGAAATTTATTTTATTGACTTTGAGAGGGAAATATGGTAAATTGAGCTTTAACCCACCTCTTTGGTACCATGAAAGTCGACCTGTCAAAATACCTGGATGACTGGTATAAGGAAGATCCGGTAAAAAATATCTATCCAGGACCTGTAATAACCCTTTCAAGGGAAGTGGGTTGTCCGGCAAAATTAGCTGCGACAGCTCTGATTAAGAAGCTTAACAGCATAAAAAGGGATAGGGCAAAGGATCATCCCTGGCGTTGGATCAGCAAGGAGATTATGATGGAATCGGCCAGGGAGCTGCAGGTGGACTCGAGCCAGATACAGCATGTGTTTGATTATAAGAGCCGGGGCGTTCTTGAAGATCTGCTGCTGGCACAATCCAAAGATTATTATAAATCCGATCTGAAGATCCGAACCACCATCGCCAAGGTAATTCGGAAGTTTGCCAATGAAGGTAATGCCGTTATCGTGGGGAGGGGCGGTGTGGCTATTACCAGGGATATACCTAAATCCCTCCACATCTATTTGGAAGCCCCATTAGAGTGGCGTGCACTAAGGATAGCTGGTAAGTATGATTTTAGCATAGAACAGGCGCGAAATTATGCACGGAATATTGATAAAAAGCGAACTCATTTCAGAGATTTTTTTCAGGGAAAGGGTAATGATTACACCCGGTTTGATATCAAGCTGAATTGCATGACACTTGAACAAGATGAAGTTGTTGACATAATCGTCGGAGCCTTAAAATTCCGTAAAATGATCTAAAAATTTTACTATTTTTAGTTTCACAAATCCTTAATATCATATTGAATGCTAAAAAAAGCTTGCTGGACAGTTTCTGTGTTACTTCTTATTATTGCATGTAACCGTTCCGGTCCACCTTCCGCTGACAATGATTTTATTCAGGATCCTCAATATGATTCTGTTGCACGGGACGCAATCGGAGTGATCTATTCCCTGCAACTTCCCACCGATATCAATGAAATATTCGAAAAGACTGGTACTGGATTCAATCCGGATTTCACCATACCTCTGAAGCGGATATCTCTCTATGAATATCCGGGTCAGATGGCCCTGCTTATAGGAGCTCTTGGGGTGGACCTGAGTTACTGTAAACTATTTGAGCGTAAAGTGGAATCGAGTGAATATTACAAAAACATAGAATTGCTGGCTAATAACCTGGATCTGCCCAGGGAGATATTTGAAAAATCGTCGGATGAACTCCAGTGGTATGTAAATAATCCCGACTCCCTTACAGGGTTGATCGATCAGATATACACCGAAGTGAATGCCTATTTCAGGAATCAAAACCAGGAGTCACTTGCATATCTCACTTTGCTGGGCGGATGGCTCGAAGCCCTGTATATTGGCGTCAGGATTTACCAGGACAAGTCGATCATTGAAATGGGAGACAGGATACTTCAACAGAAATATGCTTTAAACAGTCTCACAGGTTTGCTTGCCAACTACCAGGAATCATTGGTAATCAGGAAATATATGCATCCTCTGAATCAGCTAAAAGAAACCTTCCAGGGGGTTGAGATCAAGTATTCAAAAGACGGCTTTAAACTGGACCAACCCAATAAAACATTTTACGCTACTTCAGTGGAGATCACCTATGAGCCAGAAACCCTCCAGGAGATCTGCAGCATGATCCTTCAAATCAGGGAACAGATTATTACTTATTAACCAGTACTTTCCCGGTCATATCTTCAGGCCTTTCAACACCCATGATCTCCAGCAAAGTTGGGGCTACATCGGCCAGGATTCCTTCCTCAACCTTCATATAATCAGAAGTAATAAGGATACAAGGAACAGGATTAAGCGAATGGGCAGTATTTGGTGTTCCATCGGTATTCATTGCATTATCGGCATTCCCATGATCGGCAATGATCATCACATCATACTCCATATTCCTGGCAGCTTCCACCACCTCACCCACACACTGATCCACAGTAGCAACTGCTTTTTCAATGGCTTCATAAACTCCGGTATGGCCCACCATATCGCCATTGGCAAAATTGAGGCATATAAAATCGGGGGCATCTTCGTTGATGGACTTTATAACGGCATCCTTTACTTTAAACGCACTCATTTCGGGCTGTAAATCGTAAGTAGCTACCTTGGGAGATCCAATCAGGATCCTGCTCTCTTTGTCATATACCTCTTCCCGACCTCCTGAAAAGAAAAAGGTAACATGGGCATACTTTTCGGTTTCGGCTATGCGTAACTGACTGAGTCCATTATCTGCAAGGACCTCACCCATGGTGTTTTTCACATTATCTTTGTCATAAATTACATGCAATCCCTTGAAGGTGGCATCATAGGGTGTAAGGGTACAATAGTGTAACGGGATGGTGTGCATATCAAGTTCCAGCATCTCCTGCTGGGTAAGAACAATAGTCAACTCCTTGGCCCGGTCGTTACGGAAATTAAAGAAGATGACCACATCTCCATCCTGGAGTATTCCCAGGGGCTGATTTTGATCATCTACCATGACGATAGGTTCAACAAATTCGTCGGTTACACCATTGTCATATGACTCCTGTAGGGCCCGTACTACATCTGTGGCAGCTCTTCCTTTTCCATGCACCAGCAGGTCATACGCTTTCTTTACCCGCTCCCATCTCTTATCACGGTCCATGGCATAGTAGCGACCAATGAAAGAGGCCACTTTTCCATTGGAGGTGGCCAGGTGGTTGGTCAGGTTCTTCATGTAACCTTTTCCGCTCCGTGGATCTGTATCGCGTCCATCACCGAATGCATGGATAAAGACATTCTCAATTCCATAGTCTCCTGTCATATCACACAACTTGTAAAGGTGTTTATCGAGCGAATGCACTCCACCATCGGAAAGTAAACCCATGAAGTGAACCTGTTTCTTTTGATCACGAGCATAGGTAAAAGCATTTACCAGTGATTCATTCTCCTTGATGGAGTCATCCTTCACGGCCCTGTTAATTTTAACCAGATCCTGGTACACAACTCGTCCTGCACCAATATTGAGGTGACCCACTTCCGAATTGCCCATCTGCCCGTCAGGTAATCCCACATTCTCGCCAGAAGCGTGAAGCTGGGAAGAGGGATACTCTTTTTCAAAACGATCCATATTTGGAGTGGGCACCTGACTGATCACATCCGCCTTGTTTCCACTTCCTTTTCCCCAACCGTCAAGGATCATTAATAATGTTTTCTTTGAGCTCATATTTAATTCATTTGATACCTGTTAGACATGAATTGGCGGGTTTTGTTTATACCCTGCTTCATTTAAGCCGACAAAGATAATCGAATTCAGTAAATAGTATTATTTTGCATATTGATTATAAACCCTCATCATCTATATACCTCATACACTTCCATGAAAAAAATAAATTACAGCTTCCTGGGAATCATGCTTGTACTGCTGGTTTCCTGTTCATCATCGGAGGAGAGCCCCTCATTCTCCATCGACTATGAAAAGTACACCTTCGAGAATGGATTGGACGTGATTCTGCATGCCGACCATTCGGACCCCATTGTCACTGTGGCCATTCAGTATCATGTGGGATCCAACAGAGAAAAACCAGGCAGGACCGGATTTGCCCACCTGTTTGAACATATGATGTTTCAACAATCGGAAAATGTGGGTCAGGATCAATTCTTTAAAAAGATTCAGGCGGCAGGCGGCACCCTCAATGGGGGTACCAACTCGGATGGAACAGTCTATTATGAAATCGTTCCCAAAAATGCACTGGAACTGGCCCTCTGGCTTGAGTCGGACCGAATGGGTTACCTGATCAATACCGTGACCCAGTCAACCTTTGTGAACCAGCAGAATGTGGTTCAGAACGAAAAGCGTCAGATGGTTGATAACCGGCCCTATGGTCACAACTCCTACGTAATAGATAAAAACCTCTATCCGGCAAGCCATCCCTATAACTGGCAAGTAATTGGCGAAATGGAGGATCTGTTCAACGCCACCGTTGAAGATGTAAAAGAGTTTCACTCCAGGTACTATGGACCCAATAATGCCACATTAGTGATAGCTGGTGACATTGATATGGAGGAGGCCAAAGCGCTGGCGAAAAAATATTTTGGTGAAATTCCGGGAGGAAGCCCAATCCAGGATATGGAGCCCATGCGGGTCTCGCTCCGGGAGACCAGAAAAGTATACCATGAAGATAACTTTGCGAAAACGCCCCGCTTAACCATGATTTGGCCCACCGTGGAGCAATACAGTAAAGATGCTTACGCTTTGGATTTTCTGTCGGAACTATTGTCAAGTGGAAAAAAGGCTCCCATGTACAGGGTGCTGGTGAAAGATAAGAAACTTACCTCCCGAACAACCGCTTATAACCGCTCCAGGGAGCTGGCAGGTAGTTTTCGTGTGAGCATCAATGCCAATGCAGGCACCAGCCTGGCCGAGGTGGAATCTGCAATCTTTGAATCATTTCAGCTTTTTGAAAAGGAAGGGATCACAGAAAATGACCTGGAACGAATCAAGGCAGGGCTGGAGACCCAGTTTTACAACAGCATTAGTTCGATTCTGGGAAAAGGATTTCAGATGGCCCGTTACAATGAATATGCAGGTTCTCCATCCTACATTGAGCAGGATATTATCAATATTCAGGCTGTCGCCATCGAAGACATTATGCGGGTTTATAATACCTACATAAAAGACAAGCCCTATGTGGCCACCAGCTTTGTACCTAAAGGTGCCACCGAACTAATGGCACTTAATTCAGTAAAGGCAAATGTGGTTGAAGAGAGCATTGCCGATGCCACTGAAGTATTGCAGGATGCAAGCGAGTTAGCCGAGGAGATTGTAAAAACACCCTCTTCATTTGACCGATCCGTGGAACCGGAGATGGGACCCGACCCGGTGGTGATTCCTCCCGAAGTATGGACCCAAAAATTAAGAAATGGCATCAACGTTTATGGAATTACCTATGACGAACTGCCACTTTTGAACTATTCGCTGGTAATGAAAGGGGGGCATCTTCTGGACAAACCGGAGTTGGCCGGAACCTCCTACCTGGTGGCAGCACTTATGACCGAAGGAACAGCCACTAAGACTCCCGAAGAGCTTGAAGAGGCCATAGAATTGTTGGGCGCTAACATCCATGTGTCGGCAGGTCCGCAATCCATTTCGGTAAATGTAAACACCCTGTCCAGGAATTTTGAAAGCACACTTGCCCTGGTAGAAGAGATCATGTTCGAACCCAGGTGGGATGAGGAGCAGTTTGAACTGGCAAAAAGCAGGGTAATCAATACCCATAAGCGAAATAAAGCCAATCCCTCTTACCTGGCCCGGAATACATTCAATAACCTGCTCTTTGGAGGGGAGAGTATCCTGGCCTCACCTGTAAATGGATCCATCGAATCCATTGAATCCATCACCATGGATGATCTAAAGCAATACTATGAAGCCAATTTCAGTCCGGACCTTACCTCTTTTCACCTGGTGGGAAGTATTCCTTCGACCCAGGTTAAAAAGAGCCTTGCCGGGATTGAATCCAGGTGGGAATCTAAAGAGGTTCACATTCCGGAATTTGTAATCCCCGCCAATCCGGAAGAGTCCAAAATCTTCTTTGTGGATGTTCCGGGAGCCAAACAATCGGTGATCCGGATCGGCAACCTGGCTCTGGCAAGAACTCATAAGGACTATGATGCTGCTGAGGTGATGAACTACAAACTGGGGGGCTCATTCAGCGGATCTCTCAACCTGATCCTGCGTGAAGAGAAGGGGTTTACCTATGGAGCACGATCGGGTTTTTACGGGAACAACCTCTTTGGGACTTTTCAGGCCAGCTCCAGTGTTCGTTCCAATGCCACCCTCGAATCCATGCAGATCTTCAGGGAAGAGATGAACAAATACCGGGAGGGGATCGGTGAGGAGGACCTGGATTTTACCAAAAACGCGCTTTTAAAATCCAATGCACGCGAATTTGAAACGCTCTGGGCCCTGCAGAGTATGCTTGAAACCATCAGCAGGTATGATCTGCCTTTCGATTACATCACAAGGCAACAGGAGATGACCCGTTCAATGACCCTCAATTCCCACAAAGATCTGGCCCAAAAATACATCCTTCCTAATCAGATGTACTATGTGGTGGTAGGCGATGCCGCCACCCAGTTAAAGCCATTAAACAGCCTGGGTATGGGAAAACCTGAACTGGTCAAGTAGCAGGAATCATTTTTCTTTTTTAAGAGGCTGTCTTCGCGGACAGCCTCTTTTTTTTGGAACAAACGAAGTTAAATTCTGTTGTAATGGAAGTACCAACCTTGATCCAAACATGCATTACAGGTTCCTGACCATCTATATACTTTTTTCCGTTATTCTTAACAGTTCCTGTAGCTCACAAGAAAATAGATCCATGGAAAATCATCCTTATACCAATGCACTGATCAACGAAACCAGTCCATACCTTCTTCAGCATGCTCACAATCCGGTGAACTGGTATCCATGGGGAGAGGAGGCCCTTGACAAGGCGGCCAAAGAGAACAAACTGATTATTATAAGTATCGGGTATTCCTCCTGTCACTGGTGCCACGTCATGGAACACGAAAGCTTTGAAGATAGCGTTGTTGCTCAACTAATGAACGAACACTTTATTTGCATCAAGGTGGACCGGGAGGAGCGACCCGATATTGATCACATCTTTATGACTGCAGTTCATATGATGAATCAGCAAGGCGGATGGCCCCTGAATTGCATTGCTCTTCCCGATGGTAAGCCCATCTGGGGAGGAACATATTTTCCCAAAGTGCAGTGGATGGATGCACTCGCACAGGTGAATGCATATTACACAGAAAATCCTGAAAAAACCAGGCAGTACGCCATGGATCTGGCTAAAGGGATCAGAGAAAATTCAATTTTCCAGGTAGAGACTCAATTGAAGTCTCCTGATCACAAAGATATTCACCAGGCGGTTAAGAAATGGTCTGGTCAATTTGATCGGAATTATGGAGGTCAGAAGGGAGCACCCAAATTTCCAATACCCACCAACCTGGAATTTCTTTTGCATTACGGTTACCAGTATAAGGACCAGAAGATTTTAAATCATGTGGAGTTAACCCTCACCAGCATGGCCAGGGGAGGAATCTACGATCAGGCCGGTGGAGGATTTGCCAGGTATTCGGTGGATCCCATCTGGAAAGTACCACACTTTGAAAAAATGCTTTATGACAATGCTCAGCTTATCAGGCTCTACTCCAGGGCCTACCAGTTGTTTAAAAATGACACTTACAGGCAGGTAGTGGAACAGAGCATCGAGTTTATTAAGCGGGAGATGCGTTCCCAAAAAGGGGCCTTTTATTCGGCTCTGGATGCAGACAGCGAAGGTGAGGAGGGCAAATACTACGTTTGGAGCAAAGAGGAGCTGGAGCTTTTGCTGGAAGGCGATTTTGATCTTTTTTCAGAATATTATAACATCAATGCAACCGGACTCTGGGAAAACAACCGGTATATTCTCTACCGGACCTCGGATCCGGAAGCTTTTGCCGTGGAGCGGGGACTTGATCAGGAGTGGTTTCTGCAAAAAATCGGCATTTGGAACACCCTCCTTCTTCAGAGCAGAAGTAAGAGGATCTCACCCGGATTGGATGATAAATCGCTTACCTCCTGGAGCTCTATGATGATTTCAGCGCTAATTCAGGCTTATCATGCCCTTGGAGATAGCAACTACCTGGAATTAGCAACCACCAGCGCTCTGCTTATCAGGGAGAAGTTATGGACTGAAGAGAAAATACTTTACCGTAACTATAAGGAGGGTCGCCGTTCCATTCCTGCGTTTCACATCGATTATGCACTCTATATTGAAGCGTGTCTCGATCTCTATTCCTCCACCCTTGAACAGGAGTGGCTCGATTTGGCCATTGAACTCACCGAAGTCACCATGAAACAGTTCTATGACCCGGGGACCGAGATGTTCAATTACAGTGGGGAGAAATCCGAAATCCTAATTGCAAATAATGTGGAAATCCAGGATAATGTCATCCCCTCTTCAAATTCGGTTATGGCCCACAACCTCTTCCGGCTGGGACATATCCTTGTAAAAAAGGAATACATCGCTCATGCAGGAACCATGATGAATCAGATGAAAGGAAGATTCGAACAATACCCCACCGGATTTTCCAACTGGGGAAAGCTCATCATCACTCAGTTAAACCCATATTATGAAGTTGCTGTAGTGGGCTCATCAGCTAAGTCAGTAGTAGAATCTCTTTCACTTGACTACATCCCCCATAGCCTGGTGGTAGGTTGTATAAGTGACAATAATCTTCCCCTGTTCCAGAATCGGTTTGAAAGTGATAAAACCCGTATATTTGTATGCCAGGGAAATGTTTGCCAGCTGCCTGTTGAAGATCCTGAAGATGCAAAAAGAATCTACCATATTAAATAAGTTAAAGGAGCTGAAAGAGGCGGCCTGGAACTATCCTTATAAGGAGCGTGTCCGGGAGTTGACCAAAACCGATACCCGGAGTCGCCGCTTTGCAAAAAAATATGCCGATAAAACCAGTAAACTCATTGCTGAAGGAGTAAAAGCAGTTGGAGAGGAGGCTGAAGAAACCGAACAGATGGCCCGTTCATTTTTTAAGTTACTTGAAGCTAAACTGGATTTGAGTGGCCGCAAGGATCCACCTTCAGAGGAAGAGGTAAAAGCTGCCATAGAGCAACTGAAAGATGTAGGGCGCTTCTCCATTTTTACCACCCTGGTGATTCTCCCCGGTGGGGTGGTCTCCCTTCTGGGGCTGGAGCTGCTTGCAAGGAAATTTGGAATTAAAAGCTTTAATCTGATCCCTTCCTCTTTCAGGAAAAAGTATCAGAAATCTAATCTGCCGGCCAGGCCGAAATAAGAAAAAACAACATCGGTATTTATGAAACTACGATCCCTGATTATTTTGTTACTCCTGCCAATACTTGTATGGGGCCAGGGAGAGAAGACCTGGACATTCAATGAGTATAATTTTTATCAGAAGTGATGAACAATTGGTTTGCGTTCAAATAAATAATCCTTAGTTTTAGTCCGAGTACAAACTAAAATTATCTTCCCTTATGAGCGGCTTTTTCGGTGCAATCTCCAACCAGGATTGTGTTTATGATGTATTTTACGGAACCGACTATCACTCCCACCTGGGAACCAAACGGGCGGGAATGGTCTTTTATAATCCACAAGAGGGATTTAGAAGAGCGATCCATAGCCTGGAGAATGGTTATTTCAGAAGTAAGTTTGAACCAGATCTGGAGCAGTTCAACGGAAAACTGGGCATGGGAATTATCAGCGATACAGATCCTCAACCCATCCTGTTCAACTCACACATGGGTCGATTTGCCATTTCTTCGGTAAGCCGCATGGTGAATATTGCAGAACTGGAGGAGCAGTTTCTTAAGAAGAAAAAACACTTTACTGAAAACTTTCAGGGCAATGTAAATCCCACCGAAGTGGTGGCCAACCTGATCTGTGAAGAGGATGATTTCGTTTCCGGGATCGAAAATGTGCAGACCCAGGTAAAGGGATCGTGTACCCTGCTCATTCTCACTTCCGACCGCATGATTGCTGCCAGGGATAAACTGGGCAGAACACCAGCAATCATAGGGAAAAAAGAGGGATCCTATGCGGTTGCTTCAGAAACCTGTGCATTCCCCAATACCGGTTATGAGATTGAATATTTCCTGGGGCCTGGAGAGATTGTAGAGATTACCGCTGAAGGATATACTACCCTGAAACCCGCACAGGAACAGATGCAGGTATGCGCCTTTCTCTGGGTTTACTATGGCTACCCACCTTCTTATTACGAAGGGATCAATGTGGATGAGGTGAGATACCGTTGCGGAGCGGCACTGGCCAAACGGGATAATGTTGAGGCAGACTTTGTCTGCGGGATCCCCGATTCAGGGATTGGTCATGCGGTGGGATACGGAAATTTAAATGGGTTGCCCTACAAAAGAGCCTATTCGAAATATACCCCCACATGGCCCCGGAGTTTTATGCCCCAAAACCAGGATATGCGCGATCTGGTGGCCAAGATGAAACTGATTCCCAATAAAGCACTCATTGAAGGCAAGCGAATGGTGTTTTGTGATGACTCCATTGTAAGAGGTACGCAACTCAAAGACAACACCAAGGACCTTCGACTGGCAGGTGCCGGTGAAGTGCATATGCGCATCGCATGTCCGCCGCTTACCTATCCATGTAACTTTCTCAACTTCTCCCAATCCAGGTCCACCATGGAACTGGCCACACGAAAAGCCATCAAGCAACTGGAAGGTGAAGAGAAGAACCTGGCGGAATATTCTGATCCAAAATCAGAGAAATATCAGGCCATGGTGGAACAGATAGCCAAAAACCTGGGAATAGACTCTTTGATGTACCAGGATCTGGACGATCTGGTGGAGGCTATTGGTCTACCCAAGGAGAAACTTTGTACCCATTGTTGGGATGGTTCCAGCTACTATTGATAGAACCAGGACTTACAAAGATCGCAAGAATCCCCGGGGGATCCAGGCGGTGGGAAGTGCCATTGGAAAGAATCCGGTAGCCTACCTGGTCCCTTGTCACAGGGTGATCAAAAAGGCCGGCCAAATCAGTGAATACAGGTGGGGCTCCACCCAAAAATCGGCCATCATCGGGTGGGAGGCATCGGGCACCGAATAGCCTTCATCAATTAAAATAGAATCCTTATATTGCATAACACCTAAATTGTGCATTATGACTCCTACACGCACTTTCGATCTGATGGAACGAGCTCTTAAACTTTTCTCCGGCAATCATGCCCTGGCTGAAAAAGTAGAGGGTAAGTGGACCTTTTACACCTCTGAGCAATACAATGAAATTGCCCATCATTTTGCATACGGACTCCTTGAGATGGGCTATAAAAAGGGGGACAAAATAGTGACCGTTACGAATAACAGACCCCAGTGGAATTTCGTGGATATGGGCATGTCCATGGCCGGTGTGGTACACGTACCTGTATATACCTCCATGAACAGTGAAGAATACAGGTACATCCTGGAACACTCCGACGCAAAAATGGTGCTTCTGGCCGATCAGAAACTGCATGATCTAATTTATCCCATTTCACAGAATGTGAAAGGCGTGAAACACTATTTCACATTCGATGAAGTTGAAGGGGCTGAAAGTTGGCTGAAAGTGGTTGAGAAAGGAGAAGCTGCGAGCGAGGAGACCCGAAAGAGGCTTGAGGAGATAAAGGATAAAATCGTTCCTGATGACCTTGTCTCTTTGATTTATACATCAGGAACCACCGGCACCTCCAAGGGGGTTATGCTTTCACACCAAAATCTGATCAAAAATGCACTGGCTGCCGCCGGGGTCTTCAATCTCACTCCCCAGGACCGCTACCTGAGCATCATTCCTGTTTGTCACGTGGGTGGCCGCATGGCCAGTTACCAGACCCAGTATTCTGGTGCGTGCATCTACTATGCCGAAAGTATGGGGACCATTGCCATCAATCTGAAAGAGATTAAAGCCACAGGTTTTGATGCTGTTCCCCGCATCCTTGAGAAAATTTACGACAGTGTGATTGCCAAAGGAAGAACCCTCACAGGGATAAAAAAGAGACTGTTTTTCTGGGCAGTTAAGCTGGGGCTCCAGTACGAGCCACATGGGAAAAAAGGCTGGTTTTACTATCAAAAACTCAAAATCGCCGATAAATTAATTTTTACTAAATGGAGGGAAGCCCTGGGTGGAGAAGCCAAAATGGTCGGTTGTGGAGGCGCAAGCCTGCAGCCCCGGTTGGAAAGGATCTTCTGGGCAAGTGGACTGAAGATCATCAATATGTACGGACTCACCGAAACCTCCCCGATCATAACCATCAACCGGGACGAGAAATCGGGATGCCGGCTGGGAAGTGTAGGAACCCTTATTGATGGGGTAGAGCTTAAGATCGCCGAAGATGGAGAGGTCCTTTGCAAAGGTCATAATGTGATGCTGGGCTACTACAAAGACCCGTCGCTCACCAAACAGGTGCTTGATGAAGAGGGGTGGTTTCACACAGGCGATGTAGGTCATCTGGAGGATGGGCGATTCCTGAAGATTACCGACCGTAAAAAAGAGATCTTTAAGCTTTCAAGTGGTAAATATATAGCCCCCCAGCCCATAGAAAATCGAATGAAAGAGTCCTCCTTTATCGACCAGGTGATGGTGGTGGGAGAGCATGAAAAATTCGCCTCTGCCCTGCTTGTTCCGGATTTTAAATACCTGAAGGAGTGGTGTGCAGCCAGGGACCTGAAAACCGGAGACGAGCCTGACGAAATTATCAATTTGCCCGAAGTAATTGCTGCCTATAACGAAGAGGTTTCAAAAATTAATAAAAGCCTTTCCGACTGGGAACACATCAATCGCTTCAGGATTGTCACCGACGAATGGTCGCCTGCCTCAGGTGAGCTCTCTGCAAGCCTCAAATTGAAACGCAAAGTGGTTCTTGAAAAGTATCCCGAACTACTGGATTCCATCTATCGAAAACAGGCCTGACCCCACTTAAAATTAATTGCAGTGTGATGAGGATCGCAGAGGTAACAGACAAACGATCAGCGAGGGCATTTTTAAATGTTCCGAAGATCCTTTACAAGGAGGATGATACCTGGGTGTGTCCGTTCGATAAGGAGATAGCATCTGTTTTCGATCCGAAAAAAAACGTCTATTTTGAGCATGGGGAAGCCTCCCGTTGGGTGCTTTACGATGATAAAAATTACTTGATCGGACGGATTGCAGCTTTTATCGATCACAATACCGCTGGCAACTATGACCAGCCCACAGGGGGTACAGGATTCTTCGAATGTATCGACAACCAGGAGGCTGCCAACCTGCTGTTTGATACTGCAAAAGAGTGGTTGAAGGATCGGAAGATGGAAGCCATGGATGGGCCCATCAATTTTGGAGAAACCGACAAATACTGGGGGCTGCTGGTGGAGGGTTTTACCCATCCCTCCTATGAAATTGCATACAATCCCCCTTTCTACCAGGCTTTGTTTGAGACTTATGGGTTTAAAACCTATTTTAAGCAGGAGGGATTTCACCTGAATGTTAAAAGGGATTTTCCACCGAGATTCGTAAAGATCGCTGAGTGGATTGCTCAAAAACCCGAGTATGAGTTCAAGCACCTCCAATGGAAAACCAGCGATCAGTTTGTTCAGGATTTTGTAACCGTTTTTAATGAAGCCTGGGCCTCCTTTAAGGAGAACTTCAAGCCTCTTGAGGTCTCTTATACTAAGAAGACCATGAAGAAAGCCAAGGCCATTATTGATGAGGAGTTTCTCTGGATCGCCTATCACAAAGGGAAACCCATTGCCATCTACCTGATGTATCCCGATGTGAATATGATTCTGAAGCACCTCAATGGAAAACTCACCCTGCCGGCTTTAATCAAATTCCTCTACCTGAAAAAAAAGAAGACCATGACCAGGGCCAGGGGCGTGCTGATGGGGGTGATTCCTGCCTTCCAGGGCCTGGGCGTGGAAGCGGGTATTATAATCAATCTGGTAAATGTGTTTAAAACAAAACCTCATTATACCGAAATTGAGTTTTCCTGGGTAGGTGATTTCAATCCAAAAATGCGAAAAATATTCATGTCGGTCGGAAGCGAATCGGCAAAGCATTATATTACCTACAGGTATCTTTTTGATCGAAATGCAGAATTTAAAAGATATCCCATCCCAGTGGATGAAAAAGGGAAAAAAGAGAATTAAGTGTCATTAAATAGACAGATGAAGTACGATTATATAATTATTGGAGCCGGACTTGGGGGACTGACCGCCGGAGCAAAGCTGGTCAGAGAAGGGAAAAAAGTTCTTGTACTTGAACAGCACGATCGTCCTGGCGGTTGTGCCACCACCTTTAAAAGAAAGGACTTTACCATGGAGGTGGGCCTTCATGAAATGGATGGGCTGCATCCAGGGGATATGAAAAACAAAGTGTTCGAGGATCTGGGAATATGGGAAAGGGTTGAATTCCTTGCTGTACCTGAGTTTTACAGGTTTATGAATGAACGGTATGACCTGGTGATACCACACGATCCCGAAGCAGCCAAGAAGGTTCTGAAAACCGCCTTCCCCGGAGAAGAGAAGGGAATTGATGACTACTTTTACCACGTTCTCAATGCCAAAAGGGTGATGATCAGATACCGGAATGAACCCGATAAAAGTGTGGGGCAATTCCTGGATGAGATCATAACCAACGACGATCTGAAACTGGCCCTGCTGGGAAACCTTGGATACTTTCACGACGATCCTTATTCCCTTTCATGGATCTATTACCTTACAGCCCAGGGCAGTTACTATGGAGGGCGTGCCAACTTTATCAAGGGAGGCTCCCAGCAACTTTCCAATGCATTGAGCGATATCATCACAGAGAATGGCGGGGAAGTTAAACTCAATATGCTGGTCACCTCCATCGATTATGAAAGAAAAATAGCAGTTGGGGTTACCTACAATGGAATCAGGGGCAGAGACAAAGGAACCTATTCAGACCAGGGCAGTGAAATCATTGTGAATGCATCTGTACCCTATCTGGCAACCACCCTGCTCTCTAAAACAGACGGAAAGAAACTTGCCGATTCAATCAGCCACAACAACATAGGTGCCTCTTTGCTCACCGTCTACTATGGGTTTAATAAATCGCTCAAAGAGTTGGGCAGTACAAATTATTCCACATTTATCTACGACAAGTCGGTTAAATCTCCATCGGATATCCTTGCAAATAACCATGCCGAATTCGGTACACGCAGCTTTGCATTTGTGGATTACAGCCAGGTAGACTCTGCACTTGCCCCTGAAGGAAAAGGAGTAGGTGCAGTATGCTGCATCGATTATTCAGCCGACTGGGAGGGGCTTAGCAGGGAAGAGTATAACCGAATGAAGTCGGATGTGATTGATACCCTCAACGAACGCCTGGAGAAGATCATTCCTGGCTTTATGGATGCCATAGAGTATGCCGAAATTGGTACCTCGCTCACTGTAAAAAGATTTACCCTTAATCCGGAAGGAGCAGTCTACGGATTTGCACAGAACCCGGGGAAATCAACAGAGTATCTAAAAGCACTCCCCGAAAACATCAGCCTGGCATCAGCCTGGGGTAAATTTGGGGGTGGCTTTTCAGGAGCTATCTTAGGTGGATATATGACTGCCATGGACCTGCTTCGTAAGATCTAAAGACGAATGGAGATCAGAAGTTGCTGGGAATGGTATAGCCCATCCCCTGGCAAGTAATGAAAGTTCCATCCAATTTTGGAGCTAATACGCGGATTTCGAAAGGGATCAATGTATAGGTCAATCCTTCCATAATCTCCATGACTATAGAGCCGGTCCCCATATATCAAGTGGGAAGATCCGCCCATATACCAGGATCCCCTGATTCCGAAGATGTCTCTGCGTATATCAAATTTTGTTAACCAGCCATGTTCCCATATAAATGGTTCAGGACTTACAAACATAAAGTTGGAGACCCAGCCACTTGAGATATCAAGCTTATCCAGTTGGACACGTTCCGACAGGTCCACACCACCCATAAGCAATAGTGAACCATCGTTCCTGATCAAAGTGTTGTCGTCAGCTTGCGTAGTATGGGCCAAATGATTTCGCGTGGTGATGGTGGTGAGATATAATATCTCAGATCGGACCGTGACATCACCACCTGCCAGGATTGATTCCCTGATCTCTTCGCCCTCCCTGCCCATCCAGTCCACCCAGGCATGAGCTATACCCCAATCCCAATTGTAACTGACCGAAGCTCCCTCTATATTGGGACGGTAGTAGTTTAGCGAATCGGTTAGCAGCATCAGTGGGTAGTCTATTCGCTCAAGCCGGGGGAAGGATCCTACAAAAAGATCGATATGGTCCGACCGATAGCTGTAATAGAGATCGATCTGTGGAGTCACTCCAAATATTTCTCCACCGTATTCATACATATAATTGACACCTGCACGGATCTGATGTACCGAATCAAAATTAAAAGAGACACCTCCATTGATCCTGGCTCCGAATATGGTCTGGGGATAACCATATTCTGTATAGTACTCCCTGTTATCTAGAATCTGGTCAAATCCCAGGTAAAAAAGTGGACTCTGTGCCAGTGCAGGTAAACCTACTAAAGACAACAGGAAGATAATGTATATTACTCTTTTCCTGGCCCACATCCGATTCAGACCAACTCTTTCAGAGCGAGCTCTGTCCGGTCCAGATAGTTATCGATCTGCTCACTGGTCTCAAAACCAATGATCATCATATCCACACTTCCCAGACCAAGCACAAACCTGAGTGAGTGGTCAATTTTCTCACTCTCATTCCGAAGGTCACCATTCCCTACCAGTTTCATTCCAATCACTCCCTTTCCTTTTGAATGCATCTGATGGATCACCTCAACCACCTCTTCCGGATCGGGCTTGTCCATGGCAATACCATAGGGATTTATTCTGGCATGAAGCACATCCACCCATGGATCTTTTACCCCCGATTTCATGGCATCCAGGGTATGTACCGAAATGCCATGAGCCCTGATAATCCCTTTTAATTTCAGATCCTCAAGGATATCCATCTGTCTTCTCTCCTCGTCTGTCCAATTGGCATCTACCATGCAATGAAGTTGCACCAGGTCGATGTATTCGGTGTTCAACTCTTTTCTAAAGCGGTCAACCACTATGTTGGCATCGGGACGTTCGACTTCAGGAATTCCCCCTTTTCGGGTCCATATTTTTGAGGTCAATACAATCTCATCCCTCTCCATACCCTTCAGGGCTTCTGCTACCAGTCCATGGGTCCCGTAGGTATCGGCATTGTCAAACATACGAATGCCCCGGTCATAAGCATGACGAAGTGTTGCAACACTTTTGGCTGCATCCTGCCGGGTGAGGTAGGAGCTTCGATTCCCTCCACTTACACCTGTACCCACACCAAGTAATGTGGGATTCAGTCCGGATTTTCCCAGGGTGATGCGCTGAAGCGGATCCGCTGAAGTGAACCTTCCTCTCGCTCCATACAAAGGATTATTAAACATCAGATGCGCTGTGCCCAGTGAGAGTGCCCCAAGGAACCGGCGGCGGTTCAGATCAAATTTTCCCATTGTTCAATGTTTTTTGGTAACTGTTTAGCTGCTACTCAAAAATAAGAGAAATTCGGTGGTTACCAACAAATAGTGAACTGGTTTTACTTTCTGTTTTACCAGGATCTCCAGAATTAAGTGGCATCAACATTTTCACCATATTATTCTTTAAAAACCGGGCTTCAAATATATAAAGAAAGAAGTGGAGTTTTAAAATTCAATTTTATAGCTGATATTAGGAAAAATAAATCCCTCTCCTTTCACTTCCACCACCTGCCCGGTGGTGTTGAATTCATGATAGAATATTGAGTTTTCAAGCAGTATATTTTTGATCTGCACTCCCCATACAGATGAATATTTATGCTTGTTGATTCTGAAGGTTGCCGTGAAGTCAATATAGAAGGTGTTCGGGAACCGCTCTTCCCAGGCCCTGGTATAATCATAAACCACATCCTGAACCTCTTGTGATTTCTCCTGGTCTACAGGATGGATTCTCTCCCCTCCCTGGAAAACCAGGCGTCCGCTAATCCCCAGGATCCTGTCCCTGTTCCTTCCCATGAAAAACTCACGTCCCGACAGAAAATTCAACACATAGCCATAATCCCACCGGGTATTGTATGTTTTATGATTCCCGCCAAGGTATTTAGAATCCAGGAGTGAGCCAGTAACAAGGTAATAGTAGTTTTTGCTGAGAAACCTTTCGACAGTGAGATCAATTCCCCGGTTTGTTCCCTCTCCCTGATTGCTCAGCGAATCATTCACCAGGTACTCTTTTTTGAAATTAACAAGCGAGTAATAATTGTCTGGTTTAACAGGTATATTGTAAAGGTGCTGATAATACACTTCTGCCGTTAATCTTAAGTTTTCCGTCAGCAGCCTGTTGTAGGCAACTACAAAATGGTTGGAACGAGAAGGAGATAATCCCAGGTTGGGCCTGAGGGTTTCGCCCGGCACTGTTTCGTAGCCGTAGAAATAGACCTGAAGTGGTTCAATCTGACTGTGATTGCCATAGGCGAGGCTCACAGAATTTCCGCTTAAGAATTTGTAAGTCATACCTGCCCTGGGTTCCAGCGTCACAGAATTGTTCAGAAAAAAAAGCAACGAATGCAATCCTCCGCTGAAAGAGAAGTTGTTGTTCAATGTCCATCTGAATTGGGAGAAGCCCTGCATATAAGCAGTGATTCCTTGCTCAGAAGCATATTGAACGGAGGATTCACCGGGAGTATCGGCAGCGCGGATGGTGATGTCGTATGCGATCCTGCTCAGAACAATCCCGGTTCGGTTGGAGAGCTTCTTGCT
>JAOZUK010000663.1 GCA_029938715.1 Bacteroidales bacterium
ATGGTGTGGTGCAAGTACCTGAAGGAGCCTGGCGACACCTATGGGGTACATACCAATGGAGTGACATTCTGGGAACCCGAATCAGGTGATGGTTTTCGGATTGAAGCAAACTCTAATACAGGGGGCAGCATTGCCAGTGCTTTCAGCCATGGTGAGCAAGGGGAGTTTACATTCACACAATACCTGACACCTGAAGAACTGGGGCAGCGCTATAACCTGAACCGTTTTGTAGAAGGGAAAGCAGATGTGTTTACTCCTTTTGAGGTGAAAAAAGGAAGCGCTGAGATATCACTTGAACTCAGTTATGTGGATTATGCCAAGAAGTACGACAGGGGCACACTTGTGGGTATAGACGCGATAGCTGTGCGGGAACTTCTCAATACCACCGGCAGGTATGGGGTCATTGATAAAAATATCATCGGTGCCAACGGCTGGGTCACCAACTGGAAATGCCTGCACGAGCCTTTCTTCGCTCAGATTGGGATGGCTGTAAATGACAAGTATTATACCGATAATTTTTCCGCCACCCTCGATCAGGAGAGAGACCAGGCCATAGAAGAGGACGGCAGGGTGCTGGCACGCTGGCACAATGTACCTGAGGCTCAAAATAGCAATTACAATTTCGAAACAGGTTACTATGATTGCCCCTGGGGATATACCATCGATGCGCAGCCCGGGCAGATCATCAACACCGTGGAGCAGTTTCATCAAAACGGGGACCTGGCATGGCTTAAGTCTCATAAACAGAGCTGTGAAAAAGTGTTGAACTGGCTGATAAACAGAGACTCCAATAACAATGGCATTTTTGAAATGCTCAATGATAATTCGGAAGAAGGGGTCTGCAGCGACTGGATAGATGTGGTCTGGGCAAGCTTTGAAAATGCCTTTGTGAATGCCCAGATGTATGAAGCGCTGAACCTTTGGGCGAACTGCGAACTGGTGCTGGGCGACAAAGAAAAATCAGATTATTATTCGAAGGTAGCTGCAAGATTAAAGGAGGCATTCAATAAACCGGTAGAAGAGGGCGGGTTCTGGTCTGAGGAGAAGAAGCAATATATCTACTGGCGGGATAAAGACGGATCTCTGCATGGAGATAACCTGGTTACCCCGGTCAATTTTGCAGCCATCGCTTTTGGCATCTGCGATGATTCCCAAAGGGTCAAAGCAGTCCTGGATCAGATAGAGGAAAAATCCAAAGCTGAAAACCTGTTTCATTGGCCACTCTGTTTTGAGTCTTTCAAACTGGAGGAGGTGCATGCTCCTGTCAACTGGCCCTTCCCAAATTATGAAAACGGAGATATATTTCCCACCTGGGGCTATATGGGAATCAGGTCCTATGTGAAATATGACAAAGAGATAGCTTTGAAGTACGTTAAGAACATACTCCACCAATACAATAAGGACGGGCTCTCATCACAACGCTTTGCCCGCAAAACCCAGGAAGGAATCGGGCATGATATTTTAGCGGGTAGTGCTACAACAATTACTGCATTGTACAGGGATATTTACGGCATCAGGCCCATGTGGAACAGGATGGGACTGGAACCCCATATGCTAAAGGAGTTAAACGGAACAGCATTTAACTACACACTAAGAGACGAAGAGTACCACATTAAACTGAGCGAGAACAAGTATCAGATTTCTACAGAAGCTTTTAT
>JAOZUK010000664.1 GCA_029938715.1 Bacteroidales bacterium
GGTTAATTCCAGTTCATTTACTGGAACAGCACCACCCACAATGTATCTGTCGTTCATTGAGTAGACCAGGTTAATCTCTCCTGGGACCATCAGGGTGCTTACAAGGAACTCTTTCCTTAATTTCTGAGTATCGTACTGTTTGGCGTCCTCAGGGTGATTTGAAAATCTTACTTCATAATTAATTGGCATAATAATTCTATTTTATCTGTTTAATATTGAGCTGTTTCGAATAATTAATTCAGGTTGCAGAACAATTTTTTCGCAGGTAGCAGATAGGGTGGTCTTCTCTTCGCAATTGAGAAACATCTGGGCTACCATTTTCCCCATCACTCCGCCTTTCTGATCCACTGTAGTAAGGGAGGGCTCAAGAAATGCGGTAAAGGGTTCATTGGCAAATCCCGTAATACCCAGATCTTCAGGCACATTCACTCCATTGCTCTTTGCCGCCTGCAAAACACCAAGCGCAGCATAATCCCCTGCGCAGAAAAATGCTTCCGGCTTTGGGGATAGGTTCATCCCAGTAAGAAATGCAGCTTCTCCCCCCTGAACCATAAGCGGTTTTTCAAGGATCCATTGATCGGGCACTTCGATTCCGGCTTCATTCATGGCCTGCAGGTATCCCTCTTTTCTTGCATGATAGATGTTAATGTGATCGGCTCCGGCCACATGTATGATTCTTCGGTATCCTTGCTCCAGTAGGTGTTTGACACTTAAATAGGCCCCCAACTTATCATCCACCACCACCGATCCGGTTTCAACATCCTCAAGGGCACGATCAAAAAAGAACAATCGAATCTCTTTCTCCATGAGTCCCTGAAGATGCTCATTGTTCCTGGTTTCCATGGATATGGATAGAATGATGGCATCCACACGGGCATTGATCAGGGTTTGAATGGCGGAGGCCTCATTGGCATACTGTTCGTGAGTCTGGCAGATCATCAGGTGGTAACCTGAAGCAGCCAGGCTCTCTTCAAGTCCCCCGATTACATTGGAAAAGAAATTCCGGTTGATCCTTGGAACGATCACACCCACAGTTTTGCTCCTCCCGCTTCTGAGAGAGGCCGCCGCCACATTGGGCTGATAGTTGTATTGTTCTGCCATTTTTTGAACAGCTGTTCTGGTAGATTCGCTGATGCGGGGATGGTTTTGAAGAGCACGCGAAACCGTTGAGGCGGAAACATTAAGTTCTTTAGCAATATCATGTATGGTGACGTGCGGTTTTTTCATCAGATACCACAAAGTTATAAAAACTGTACAATCGATTGCGCAAATTCATAAAAAAACTAACTGTCCGATTCCTGATTGCCTCGAATTGGCTCCACATGAATGGTGGCTTCGATCCCCATTTGATCCCTTAAAGCCAGTTCAATGTTGGTGGCAATGTCATGTCCTGTAGCAATGTCCAGATCCCCCCCGAGCATAATGTGGAAGGTGAGTTCCTGATGGTCTCCATAGGTGTGCAGATGGAAATGGTGTGGGCAGATCTCCCTATCGGAGACTTCGCTGATCAATTTATTCACAGCTGCTATAAGTTCTTTGTTCGGTTTTGATCCAAGAAGTTTTTCTATGGAATTCTTCACTATCTCAAAAACAGCATAGATTAGCATCAGGCTGATCAGAAAGCCCAGTACAGAATCGATCCACCAGAAACGGTTGCC
>JAOZUK010000237.1 GCA_029938715.1 Bacteroidales bacterium
ACCTTTGCATTCCATTCACCACGCTGCAAACGGCATCAAATGTCCTGATGTGCTCCCTGAATTTTTCACCGGAAGGGTGCACCACATGTGGTGTGAAGCTGGTGAAGGGAAGTCCGTATTGCACGAATACGTCCATCACGGAGAATTTCCCGCAGAAGGCATCTCTTCTCTCTGCATTGCCCATCTTATCTATCTCATCGGGATAAGCATGGATCAGAATCGGAACCCCGCAATCCTGCAGGGCAGAAACTGCGCCTGTTTCATCACCAAAGTTCGGAAGACAGAGGATCACTCCGCCAAATTCGCCCTCATGCTCTTTCAGAAAACCGGCATATATCTCACCATCGGCAGAGGATTCTATGGCCCCATACCTGGTAGCATCCTCATCCAGCATCAGGGTCTTATGGCCCAGGTTACTCAGAACCTCAGAGATCTCCTTTCTGGCCAGGGCCACCAGCTTCTCAGGGAAAAATCCCCTGTTACCAAAATAGAGTGCAAATGTTGTTTTTTCTCTCATAACTTTTACGGATTAATAATTGTTGCTGAATTGCTTAACTCCAAATCCTCCTCAATGATTCTGATCATCGATCTGTATACCGCATCCTGGGCTGCCTTTACGGAATTCGATACTTCCCTTTCGTAAGGCTGGCGGATTGCCGTAGCCACATTGATCTTGGCAATACCATTGCTGACAGCCTCCATCATATAGCTCTTTCCTATTCCGGTGCCTCCATGTAAAACCAATGGACTCCCAACTGGATCATAGATTTTCTTCAAATGGCTAATATTGAGCCTGGCATTCGGTTTTTCCATGTCCTTTTTTGCCTTCGAAATAGCACCATGAATATTCCCGATAGCTACTGAAAGCCAATCGGCTTTACTCTCCACTATAAATCTTTTTGCTTCATCGGGACTGGTGAATCCCTTTCCTGTGGAAAATAGCTCTTCATATGGGAGCAAGGGTCCCTCTTCATGCCCCATTACTGCGCCCAGTTCAGCTTCAACTGGAATATCGCTTGCATGGGCAATCTCTGAGATAATTCTGGTGCATTTTATATTCTCTTCCAGTGATAATCTTGATCCGTCAATCATCACAGATCCATAACCCAGGGAGATTGCCTCTTCAATGATACGTTCAAAATCGACCCGCTTATCATCCTCATCAATAACCGGAACATGATCCAGGTGCAATCTGGTATGGTTTTCATCTTT
The DNA here is from genome assembly GCA_029938715.1 of Bacteroidales bacterium. Classification (GTDB taxonomy): domain Bacteria; phylum Bacteroidota; class Bacteroidia; order Bacteroidales. Next base: position 1,213 of record JAOZUK010000237.1, read on the forward strand.
GACTTTCAGGTATTCATCCCGGATGGCCTTCAGGCTCCCGGATTCAAACTTGATCCATTCCAGGCGGGCAACCATGATCAACCCCATACTGTTCGTGTCTTTCAGGGCCCTGACAACCGGCTCCATCATTGGAATATATGGAATATTAAACCCGGGAATAACTGTACCCGCATTCCATGCATTTTGAACTAACTCCGAGGTGCTTCTCACAATTTCTCTCTATTTATAGATTTAGAATTGCGAACGAAAATATGATTAATAAAAATAGATTATTTTTCCCGGAGTCTAAATTTTCTTTTTAAGCGTATCAAATACACTATTAAATGAATAAGGCCTCAATTCAATGTTCGGCTTAAGACCTCGTTCTGGGTTTCGGGGGGCAGGTTGACAAATCGCTCGCTAAATCCTCCTACGCGCACGATCAGGTTCTGGTAGTTTTCAGGATGTTTTTGTGCATCTTCCAATTCACCTCGGCTTACCACAGTGAGCATGATTTGCGAACCACCCTTTTCAAAGTAGGTCTGAAGCAAGGATTCGAACTGTCTCCGGTACTTAGAAAGCATCTCCTTACTGAACTTCATGTTCTGCACTGCACCGGCGTGAAGGGTCGTATCGGCTTTTACCAGGGAATTCAGGCAGGCTGTTACGCCGCTTTTATCAGCACCACCCACCGGGTTATTGCCTGGATTCAAATGACTGAAGGCTTTTCTTCCATCGGGTGAAGCTGCTGTAAAACTGCCCATCACAGTATTTGCATCATTATTAATGACCACCACCAGGTAGGAATCGAGTCCGACTTCCTTTGCCTGATCTCTGGTAGTTTTGCAAATATGATCATGAACAAAGCCATACATTCTGTCAGCAAACTGATGATCATTCCCATACTTCGGACAGTTGAGGATCATTTTCAACTCCTTCCCGTATCCCCGGAAGTTGGCTTTCAGCATCTGGTTCAGCGCATCCAGGGTGAATATTTTCTGATGATAAACCAATTCCTTTATAGCTACAAGACTATCAGCAGTATTGGTATTTCCGTAAGTTTCCAGGGTCCCTCCCAGGTACCGGATCCCTCCGTCAAAAATGGCCTTTCCCCGGGCCAGGCAATCATCCATCAGCAGGCTGGAGAGTAAATATGCATTATCATCCGCTGCATGTTTGTATTCAAGGTATTCCTGCAGTGCAAGGGGTCCCACATGGTATTCCACCTGTTCCTTGTAAGCATCTGCAAGGTCTTTAAAAGTTTGAAAATTATTATACTTCACGTACCTTTCAACGGGCATACCCTGATATTTGCCCGTGGAAGGATCAATACCCCGGTTCATGGTAACCAGCAAAGCCTGTAACAGGTTAATAACACCGCTGGGGGTTCCAACACTTCTGTGATTCAATACATATTCACCACACCCATACTGGATGATGTGCTCCGCCTCTTCATGTGGGACCCCGAAGGCATTCCTGGCAGATGGAATATTTACTTCATCGTTGTAAAGCATGGGGTAGGTATTGCCTGTTGCCAGCAGATCCAGTCCCTTCTGGTAGAGGGAAGGATCCTGATCATTGTGAAATCGCAGTGCGACCTGGGGAACATTCTCTTTTACCCTTCTTGTTGTTTCCAGGATCAGCATGGCCACACGGTTGGCTTTCTCTTCGTTGTTGCGTCCCCTGCCTCCGATGATCAGTCGTGTGTCGTACCGGTTATCGCGCGATTTCATCAACTGCCAGATGCTGGTTAAAAGCCGGATTCCTTCCTCTTCATCAATTGTTCCTGCCTGGAGATCGCCATGGTAAAGGTCGGCAAGGGAATCATCCATCCTGCCATAATTCTTGGTGCCATCAAAGATGTTGTAGAGATAGATCAACTGAAGACCTTCCCTGAAGGTAGCTGGTCTTTTGTGAGCAATGTTAGTCAACACCCGTGATATATTCTCCAGCTCCACTTTGCGATTTTTATCACTCATATGCCGGGCCTGCTCCAATACCTGCACAGCGTAGTAGGCGGCCAGTTCCGAGAAGGTCTCCAGAACATGCTCCATGGCTGCATATAAGCGAAAAGCTTTTGACCCTTCCTGCACAGTGGATTTGTATTTTGAGACTTCCGCTCTGAGTCCGGGAATCCCCAATGCTAAAAGCTTGCTGTAGTTGAGCTGGATCCCCGACATGCGATAGAGCACGAAAGCAATGCCCGATTCGAGGTAGTAAAGCTCGCTGGGGACAACCCTGGTAACTTCATCCGGCATCTTTCGCCTCGACTTATAGACCGTTCCCTCCTTTTGCCAGAATTCAAGCAGTTCCTTAAGGATTTTCCTGCTCTCGGAAGTAAGATCCGGTTTTATCAGAAGTTGGCTGTCAATATCAGGATGGATACAATAACCCATCCCTGTACCCTTGGACTGGGGGATAAATCCAATGGGCATTTGCATCATTCGTCCTGCAAAAAGATCACCATCCTCAACAGGCCGGACACGACCCTTTAACTGAGCCCGGATGCAGGCTGCTTCCCGCATCTCAATATCCTCCGGATCAAAACTTCTGTATGTTTGGGTAAACTCATGCAGAATCGAAGTCATTTGATTTGGATCGGGCTCTGCCTGAAGGATCCGCTGCCGGTCAGGATTTTTATTCATATCTGTTTTTTCAAATTCTTACAGCCCAGTTTCGCTAAATCAGCATACCATTGATCTTCTTGTTCTTCAGTGGCTGCAGGAATTCCCAGGGCGGGCTCTGACAATCCTATCTGCTCATATTTGTGCTCACCATAGTTATGGTAAGGCATCAATTCCACTTCCGTGATTTGATCCAGATCATGGCTCAGCTTAGTGATGGCTTTGAAATGCTCAAGGGTATCGTTAACGCCCGGAACAATTGGACATCTTAAAACAATGTTTGCCATACTGGTATTCAGAAATTCCAGGTTTTCCAGGATCAGTTCATTGGGTTGTTTTGTAAGCAACCGATGTTTCTCACTGCCGCCCGCCTTATAATCAAACAGGAACATATCTACCAGGGGAAGTATCTTCTCATATTCTGCCTCCGCTGCAAACCCACAGGTCTCAATACAGGTATGCAATCCGGCTTTTTTGGATTCTTTCAGGATCTCCATAGTAAAGTCCGGTTGCATCAATGGCTCACCACCGGACAGGGTAATACCACCTCCCGAATTATCAAAATAGGCTTTGTCTTTGAGAACCTCATTCACAATGTTCCTGGCACTCTCCCGGTATCCATAAAGTTTCAATGCATCTTCCGGGCACTCATCAATACATTTTCCACATGCATTGCACAAGTCATGCTGCACCACCAATACATCTGAAAGTTCGAAGAGCGCACCGGTTTCACAGACCCTGACACAGGAGAAACATGCAATACATTTTTCCCTGTTGTAGGAAAGGTTGCTCCTTTTCAGGAATGACTCCGGATTGCTGCACCACTGGCAACGTAATGGACAACCCTTTAAAAATATGGTTGTACGGATCCCCGGACCATCATGTAATGCAAAAGGTTGTATGTCAAACAGGATTCCCTCCATCTATGATACGAAGAAATAACTCTGCTTTTGATTGCGCTACACTTATGTTGATTATTTATGTTGTATATTGATTATATTTGGTATTTTTCACAAATAAAATGTGATTTATTGTCTATAATTGATATTTCCATTCATTTAAAATACAGGGGGATCTTTGGGGAAGGGATGCCCTGTTTCATGGCTAATACGATCTTCAGCAATGAAAAATCTTCCCGGCCACATACCCACGATTTCTACGAGATCTTCATGATCCGGGAGGGAAGCATCCTCCATCTCCTCAATGATGAACCGCAGACCGTTTCGGCGAATATGCTCTGTTTTATCAAACCCGGGGACCATCACTGTTTTAAAAAAGTGGGGAGTCAACCTGCACGAATGACCAATATGGCATTCACTCCGGAACTATATGAAGAGGTGATGCAGTTCCTGTATGGGCCCAAATGGCATGCAGAGATGCGGGTAGAGCCTGAACCCATGGACGTAACCGAAAGTATCAGATCCCTTCTGGATGAGATCTTTGAAGTTATGTTAAAGAACCCGGACCGGTCCACATATGATAAACAACATGCACGGATAAAGAGCCTGCTGGCTTCCCTCTTCATATATCTCTTTTCACCTGCAGAAGAGAACAGACATGACACTCCTGCCTGGCTGGAAACAAGCATGAGAGCCATGGAGAGAACCGGGAACTTCGAGCAGGGTATTGAATGTTTTATCCGGATCTCAGGCAAGTCCCAGGAGCATCTGACCAGAAGTCTGAGAAAATATTACGGATTAAGCCCCACACAATTTATTAACCAACTGAGGTTGCGGAAAACCGCCCACCTATTGCGCACCACCAACAGGAAGATCACGGGGATCATATTCGATTCCGGTTTTAACAATATCTCTTATTTCAACCGGATATTTAAAGAACGGTACTCCTGTTCTCCAAGGGAGTACCGCAAGCAAAGTCAGCAGATCATTAAGCCTGAAAGACTCATTTGAATAGGCTGCAATTACCTGATCAATAAAATCGTTGTTCTCTTCTTTGATAACCATTCTTGACGGCTCTGACTCGAACCACTCAACGGTTCTTTTTATACCCTGCTTAAAAGGAATTGTTGCTTTAAAATCAGGAACGAATCTTTTAATCTTAGAATTATCGAAAATCACGC
>JAOZUK010000665.1 GCA_029938715.1 Bacteroidales bacterium
GCAGGTAAGCGAGCCTGCGAGACTCCGGATGAAGAGTTTTTACGACGCCATCTTACATAATTGGCTTCATTGCGCTCATAAAGGAACGAAGCTCTTCACCAATTACTTCAATTTCGGTGTAACGGATTGACTCGTTCACCTGAATGATATCGATATTATCGACGCCATTGTCTTTAAGATCAAGCCCTTTGCCGATCACATCGGTATCGATGGTTTTCATGAAATCCTGAAGCAATGGAATAGCGACATTGGCAAAAAGATAGTTGCCATACTCAGCGGTATCCGAAATAACAACGTTCATCTCGTAGAGTTTCTTTCTGGCAACCAGGTTGGCAATAAGCGGAACTTCATGCAGAGATTCATAGTATGCCGACTCGTCTTTAATGCCGGCAGACACCATGACATCAAAGGCCAGCTCCACCCCCGCTTTGACCATAGCCACCATAAGAATGCCGTTATCATAATATTCCTGGTCTGATATTTCATCACTGGTTATTTCCGCCTGTTCAAAACCGGTCTTCCCTGTCTCTTCACGCCATTTTAAAAGGTCGGCATCGCCATTAGCCCAGTCTTCCATCATGGTTTTGGAGAAGTGCCCCGACATGATATCATCCATATGATTTTCGAAAAGAGATTCAAGAATAGACTTCAACTCCTCGGACAGGACAGCTGCCTTAATCTTCGCCGGATTGGACAGCCTGTCCATCATTGCGGTAATACCACCATGCTTTAAGGATTCGGTGATGACCTCCCAGCCATTCTGTACCAGCTTTGCCGCATAACCTGAATCAATACCCTTCTCGATCATCTTATCGTAACAGAGTAAAGAGCCGACCTGCAGCATCCCGCAAAGAATGGTCTGCTCACCCATGAGATCAGACTTGACTTCGGCAATAAACGAAGATTCGAGCACACCGGCCTTATCACCTCCAGTAGCACAGCAATACGCCTTTGCAATCTCCCAGCCAACTCCATCAGGATCGTTTTCTCCATGCACGGCAATAAGAGTCGGTACACCGAAGCCGCGTTTGTATTCCTCTCTGACCCCCGTTCCCGGCGATTTTGGTGCCACCATTATAACCGTAAGGTCGTCACGAATCTGCATACCCTCTTCAACGATGTTGAAACCATGGGAATAGGAAAGGCATGCCCCCTGCTTCATCAGAGGCATTACGGCGGAAACAACCTTGGTATGCTGTTTGTCGGGAGTGAGGTTGATCACCAGGTCAGCTCCCGGGAGAAGCTCTTCGTAGGTGGAGACCACAAAGTCATTTTCCGTAGCATTTTTCCATGACTGTCGTTTTTCCGAAATAGCTGACTCTCGCAGAGTGTATGAAACATCCAGGCCACTGTCTCTCAGATTAAGCCCTTGATTCAATCCCTGGGCACCGCAACCCACAATCACGATTTTTTTGCCCTTTAAGGCCTCAACTCCGTCAAACTCCGAAGCGTCCATCAATCGACATTTGGAAAGCTCTTCAATTTGTCGGCGCAATGACAACGTATTAAAATAATTAGCACTCATTTTTTTCTCCTTGTTTTCGAATTATTTGCAACTGCTCAGCTGTTCAGGGTAGCCTATACCACTTTAAATAGCCAGCACTTGGATATATTGGGAAACTCTTGTTGCGTCAAGTGATTTGTTCGTGATATTGTG
>JAOZUK010000013.1 GCA_029938715.1 Bacteroidales bacterium
GATGTGGAAGGGCATGTAGGAGTAATTCTCCATCATCATGCAATGCTTCTTTGTTCTCTCAGAAGTTTCTACTAAATCCCAGCACTCCTGGATAGTCATTGCTGCGGGCACTTCAGTGATCACATGCTTGCCCTGCTCCATGGCATAGACCGCCATTTTTGCATGCATATAGGTAGGGGTGGTGATAAGTACCAGGTCCAGATCCTTTCGTTCACAAAGCTTTTTCCACTCCTCTTCCGAACCGTGGTAGTATTCCGGATTGTGATCCGTATTCTCCAGGCTCTTTTTTATGCGTTCAAATCGATCTGTATTCAGATCTGCGACAGCTTTAATTTCCACATCAGAGACCCGGGAAATGGTTCCCGCATGATGCGATCCCCGGTTCCCTGTACCGATGATTCCCATCCTCACAGTACTGATTTTTGGGGCGGCAAAGCCCGACATGTTGAATCGTTGTTTGTGATTTTTCTGGTATTGTTCTATTTGCTGAGGCAGGTCATTGAAGTTCTTTTCATCTTCCAGACTCTGCGCGTACAAAGCATTTGCCGCCGGGAGACTTAAGCCTGCCAGTCCTGCTATTTTCAGAAATTCTCTTCTATTGTTTTTCATTTATCAGCTATTTTTAGCTGGACTGGCCCAACCAATCCAGATTTAACAGGACCTAAATGCATTGCTTTTTTAGGAATGGAATAATGGGGTGCAAGTGTATTTGCAACCCGTATTTCAATCTCATTTTCACCCGATTGAACGAGTCCTGACAAATCAAATTTGTACGGTTCAGCCACACATTTCCCAGCCGAGTTTCCATTAACAAAAACTTCAGCGGCCACATACACTTCGCCGAGGTCTATTTCAACTTTCTGTTGCGATTCTTTTTTATCCAGCTTTATTTTCTGCTTGTAAATACCAATACCGGAATAGGTTGGAAGTGCATAATCTTGCCAAAAACCTTGCTGGATAATACCACCTTCTAACTTTAATTTAATTGGTTGATCAAATGCTGCACCAGCATATTTTCCCAGTTCCATTTCTAAACGTATAGCTACTTTGGATACACCCGTGGGAGGATTCTTTACTCTTGCCACTCCATCATGAACAGCAACTTCTGTCCCGTTAATCCACGTCAATTGACTGAAAATTTATTTGAGAGGTACCAGTATTTTCGATTTGTGCAGCAGCTTTCTCAAACCAACCATATTGCCCATATCCAAGCTGATCGTACAACCAAAGTCGCATACCCAACCTTTCGCATTCTTTATGCACATAGGCTATTGTTTCCCACCACTCCTTACTGAACGACTCGGGATAGCTTCTGGCAGGAGAACGTTGTATTGGGCAAACCGCTTTTACCCCCTTTGCAGACAACTTTTCAAGTTGCCAGGTCACTCTTTCTTTATCTAAGGAATCTGCCTCCCACCACCAAAGTGGTACTTCTCCCCAATAGGAATAATCAGGATTTACAAACTTATTCTGCAACTCGGTATAAGTAAGGTTATCAGACTGTGCATTTGTATCAATAAATGACACAATCAATACAGATACAAGTAAGACTAAAACATAAGATTTAATTGTACGCTTTTTCATAATTCCTCAATTTTCACTATCGGTTTTATCTCTTTAATAAATATTTTCAGAATAAGCCAGTTTACCAGGTAAACAGATGCAGCGATCATAAACATAAGGAAATAACTACCGGTTGTTTCCAGCAGCAGGCCGACAAAAGATGCCGACAATGCACCGCCAATTGCTCCGGTGAAACCACTTAGTCCAATCATTGAGGCTACAGCATTCTTAGGATAGATATCGGAAACAATGGTAAATATATTGGCCGCCCAGCCCTGATGCCCTGCAGCGGCCAAAGTAATTAATCCCACTGCCACCCAAAGGTTGGAGATTGAAGAAACCAGCATTACAGGTAAAACAAGAACAGCACAGATCAGGATCACTGTCTTCCGGGAAAAATCAATGCTCCTGCCCATTCTTATAAACTTTGAGGAAAGCCATCCTCCCCCAATACCACCGATGCTGGAAACGGCGTAGATTACAATAAGAGGTAAAACAACTTCTTTTATATCTACACCATGGGTTTTACTAAGGAAATCGGGTATCCAGAACAAGAAGAACCACCAAACCCAGTCGGAGATAAAACGAGTAGAACATATGGCAACGGTTTCCCTGTATTTAAACAGGTCGCGCCATTTCATAACTTGCCCCAAATTATTATTTATATCCTCATCCTGGTTGATGTAGTCCAGTTCGGCCTTTGACACCTTAGGGTGCTTTTCAGGGGCCTGGTAGTAAACCAGCCATAAAACAACCCAGATAAATCCCAATGCACCGGTAATTATAAATGCCCATTGCCAGCCCATTGCAAGGGTTATTGCCGAAACAATTATGGGGGCTGTTACGGCACCCACTGTGGCGCCTGAATTAAAAAGTCCGGTAGCAAAGGCCCGGTCTTTTTTAGGAAACCATTCGGCCACACTTTTTATGGCTGCAGGGAAATTTGCCGATTCGCCAATACCCAGTGCAAACCGTGCGACCGCAAAGCTTGCCACACCCCTGGCAGCAGCATGAGCCATTCCAGCGATGCTCCAGACAATTATTGCCCAGAGGTAGCCTATCCGCACCCCAAATTTATCGAGTAAGCGCCCGGTGGTGAGCAGTCCTATGGCATAGGCTATCTGGAATGCTGTAACAATATAACCGTAGTCGGCTTCGCTCCATCCCAGATCTTCGGCTATAAAAGGTTTTAAAATTCCTATTACCTGCCTATCGATGTAGTTAATGGTGGTTGCAAAAAACAACAATGTCAGAATTCGCCACCTGTAGTTATTTGAATTTTTAATCATACTTCTCACTATTTAGTGCTTCCCTTCCAATGATACTCTTGCTGGAAATCTCTTAATATTTCCCTGCATCTTTTGCGGCTTCAATCATGGCCTTAACATTTTCGATTGGTGTACCCTTCTCGAGGAAATCAGAGGTCGAGAAGATATAAAAACCACCAGGTTTCCCGGTTTCCATTATTTCCCTGGTTTTCCCGGCAACCTCATGAGGTGAAGCAGTTTTAAGAAAATGAACCTGGTCCAGGTTGCCTAAAAGGCACATCGAATCACCAAAATAGCCTTTGGCATCCTGCAAGGTATTATCGCCCACAGGGTGTTCTGAGACTGTTTCCCACAAGGTAAATCCCATCCGTTTGTAATTGGAATATAGCCCTTTGGCCATTCCGCAATTGTGATAGATTGTATACGCACCATGGGAATGAATCGCGTCAATAATGGGCTTTTCATAGGGCTCCACATGTGCTGAAAAAAAGTCGGAACCGAATATTGCCCCATTGGCTATATTACCCGCAATCCCAACACATTCTAGCTCAGTAGAAGCCAGATGCGCATTATAAATAACCATCTGCCCGGACAGTTTTGACAGCAAAGCATCGTATAGGTCCGGAATTTCATACACATCCATCATCAATGATTCTATACTTCGATACTGGCTGACCATGTTGTAAACACCGCACCATCCCCAAGGTGCAGCTATTCCATCTTCCCCCAGGGCTTTGCGCCATTGGGATGTAATTGTGTTCATTTCGGTTATGGTTTCCGAATCGATCTCCGGCATGAACTCGATGAATGCCTCAATATCCTCCTGATCCTTCAGAAAGTACTCCTGGGTTGAGAGATGCACCCCCGCAGAGGCGACTCCGGCATCGGGCCCAACCAGCACCTGGGTAAGTGTTTTTTTCGGAGTTTCGATGGTCGTACGAAAATAAATCCTGCCATTATGAACCTGCTTCTCCCTGCCAAGTTTCCAACTCGGAAAACTCTTACGCAAGAAGTGGGGAATCTCTAAAGTACGCGGCTTTGCGATCAGGTCGAAATCCAGTTCCCTGGCTAATTCAAGTGCATCATAAACGCGATCTACCTCTGTTTTCTTAGGATAGAAATAAGATAAATACTCATCCTGCACAAATGGGCTTACCGGTACCCGATCTGGTATCTGACCTGACAATACAAGTTGTAGTCGCTCTCTTGCTGTTAGGATTTTCATTTTAGTTGTGCTGTTTATCGAATTCGTCAAGCCAGTCACGCTGCATTTGCAAATCATCCTTAAACTCTTTCAAACCTACATCTTTCCAGTGCGAGCCCATCAAATCGTTGCCATGCAGATAAGTTCCTGAAGTAAATTCAGCCAGTTCTTCATATATGAAAACTACACTATTATTCCGCTAAAATCAATACACAAATTGGCTTTTCTTTGTGCTTTTTGCAATGCTAAAGTGTAGATGCCATCCTCGCAGTCTCCACACTGAAAAAGCTGTTGTTTGGTTGAATCTATTTCCTGATAGACGTTCGAATAAATGTAAATAATTACATAAAGTCGTTTGAATAATTGTAGTTCAGGAAAGAAGATTGGTTAACAATATGCTAATTCCTTTTAAGCATTAGCTCACGAAGCTGGCTTTCTTGATCGGGTGACCAGTATTTACAATCGAGCTGAATAAAAACCGAAGAATAAGGAATGGTCTCATTGGTCTTCAATACCAGGGTTTTAAAAAGTTTGGATGCCGCATCGATTTTTACAAATACCGAATCGTGCAATAACTCCTGAATATCTGAGTTTCCTATGATTCCGGTTAATGATTTTCGATAATCATCAATTTCAGGAACCAGTTTCCGGTTTATAAAATCCAGCTCCTTGTCTACGAAAATAATAGGTTTGATATGGCTTGCACTTCCTACCTGATCCAGTGTGTATTGCAAAACACCAAGCAAATCATCTCCGGTATCAATAGTTATAACTCCCTCTGAATTTTGTAACGGGAAGGCTTTATCAACCACCAAAATCCAATTTCGATGACCTAACAGGGGAATTTCTTTATTGAGCTGTTGTTTCCAGTCTGACTGAGTATCCGGTTCTTTTTCTTTTTGAATGCATGATGCTAGCAAAATAAAGGAACCTGTCACCAGTAATAAATTTATCCTTTTCATCTATTGGATGCTTTTAAATTAATAAAATTGTCATCTATCCTATTCATCTAAATCGAAAGATACAATAAGATTAGATCCTGGGTTGACTTTGCAAGCTGATTTCAAATGAATCGCAATGGTGTTTTCGGTTTGCTTGCTTGAATCAATAGATTGCTTAGCACCGTCGAGCACTACAGATATGTTACTTCCTGTTTTTTGGTCTGGTGCTGCCAAAACAATAGTTTTAATCTGAGCGTTACCAAATTTAACTTCGATTTCAGAGCTTTGGGTGGAATTGGTCTGGGTTTGTGTAAACAAGCCCCAGGCAGCGGAAGTAGAAAAGAAGGAAGCATGATCTTCAGGCTGCCATACGGGCTTGAAACCAATGGTTTGTGCCGGTCCATCATATATATATCCCTGTAGGGCCAGTAGCACCGACCAGCTGCTCAGGGGCCGCACGTAAAAGTCACCACATTCATCCTCTCCAAAAGGACTGCCGGTGCCAAAGACACAGGAATTGTTGTGCATGTGCACCTCGCCTTCCGAGCGGAATCTTCCGTCGTAGCGTTCCGAAATGGCTTTCACCATGCCGAGCCCCTCTTCGAGCATTCCGTTTTGCAGCATGGTGGCAGCGGCAGCATATTCAAAGCCACTCATAACCTCACTGTAGTAGAATATTGAATTCTCAGGCACCTCTCCGGTATGCATAAACATCTGCCATCCGGTATCTCCTGTACCCAGAAAATCTCTGAACATGGGGAAATAGCCCTCGCCGGTGTCTGTATAGCGGTTGGTGGTATAGATTTCCCCCAGTCCGGCCAGGGTACGATCCACCGGGTAGATTTGACCCAGGTTGAGCTGGTTGGCCCACCACTGGCCCAGGAACATATCCAGGGAAACCGCATCGGCCATGATCAGGGTGTTGGGCAGGTTCTCCGTCTTTTCGATGTAGTAGCCCAGGCTGTCACTCCACAGCTGCTCGTTCTGATTCTGAATGCCAACATTCCATATTTGTTTGTATGTGGCAGCGTTCTCCTCCTCGTCCATGATCGCAGCCATCTTTTCGCAGGCTTTCAATGCGGCCATGTAGAGCGATCCGATCCATGGGGAAGTGCCCGAAACATTGCAGTCCAGGGTATTGTGATAGCTTCCCGACAACATGCCATCATGATTGTCGTCATAGGTAGAAATGGCAAAGTCCATGGCCTTTTTTGTCCGGGGCCAGGCAGTCCTTAAGAATTCATTGTCTTCTGACAGGAGATGTTCCCGGTAGACACCCAGTATGGAGCCGAAGTGACCGTCAAAAGCATTGATCGGTTGTCCCTGCCTCGCGGGAAGCAGGCCATCTTCCATCTGGGTATTCAGGTCGATCTCCCTCAGGATCCGTCCCAATTCAGGATAGAGGCGGGCGTGGCCCTGGGCATAGTGAATGACATGTTTCACATTTCCGAACCATTCTTCCTTATAGGAGGTACTCTCCCAGATGCCAAAATACCCCTCTTTGGTCCAGAACGTTGTGGGAGACTTGAGCACACAAATATTGGAGGTGATGCGATCCAGCACGTAACGGGGAATGTTAGAGGAATACATGGTCTGGTGGTAGAGCCTGGTGCTTGCATCCAGATAGTCAAAATTCTCTGCCACATAAGCGTCCACTTCTCCGGCATCCTTCCACCAGTTCTCATACTGGCTGCCCCCTTCCACGAAATACCATTCGGGAATATCGCTTCGTCCAAAGGTGCCTCCGGGGAAATGCCAGCTTAAAACGAAAGTGATCGTTCTCTCTTCGCCTGGTTCCAATACGAATCCAGTCGCCAGAGCTCCATCCACAGTGGTTTCGGGTTGCGGACTTGAGGCACTCTTCTCACCCCTTAGTATCCCATCTTCTGAAAAGTCTTCAAGAAGGGATGAGTTATTTTCCCATGATGCTGTGTAGCTAACCTCTTTGGCATAAGCTGACAATTGCATACTACCGGCCGTTCCGCTCATTTTTAAACTGGTTTTGCCAGGCTCTTCAACAATGCTGTTCTGGTTTTGTCCATACCCTTTGCAAACGCGGTGATTTTCTCCGGCAATCGTATCATAGCCTGTAAATCCAACCGCATTTTGTTGCGTTGCTAATAGGCTTACCTCCACCTCCTCAGAGGAGGGATTGGATACCTTGAACCGAAAGATGCCACAGGGGATGGCTGAATTCTTCAGATCCATTGGAATTAAGGGATTATAGGCTTCCAGGCTCATTTCCACCGGCAGCTCATCATCCTCAAATTGAAACCATCCAAAGGGATATTCCCCCTGGAAGCTAAGGCTGCTCATGGCAGGGAAGGAACCCACTGAAGAGGTCTGAAGGGCTTTTACATGCGTGACGCTATCTGTTTTGGTACGTATTGCAAAGAAACTATTGGGAACAATCCCTGATCCTGCACGCTCCTCATAATTATTGAATATCTGCCACCAGGCGCGCTCGGCCTTGCCATTCATTCGAATCACGCTTCCACCCAGTGCCCCCACTGGAAAATCCAGACCCGTGAGGTATTCACCCTCGTAGGTCACTGGTGGGTCGATCTCTGCTTTTTTCTCAAAGAGACTCTGTTGATCAGCGGAATCAGATTGCTTACAACTTTGAGTGGTTGGCAGTATCATTGAGATACCGATGAGGAGTAAAATTCTGTGTGTCATATTATTTCTTTTTATGCTTTTCCAATTTGATCTTTTGTACATAATCATTAGAATTTTAATTTTCGATTTGTGGAGGTTTAATAGGCATGGAGTGAGCATTACCTGCATGATAGATCTTCGTCAATTCGTCGAATGCTGCTTTCAGTGTTTCTCCCTCAAGCTTCCCCTTACGCTCGAACATCTCTTTGTCAATGAGTGCCCGCAGGTAGAAGATTCGCCAGCGCCAACTTTTTTTGACTTCTTCCGTTAGTTTGCTCTCTGCATTAGAGACCAGATGAAAAGCGCGTACGGCATTCTCTGTAATACCAAAATCCCCATTATATCCACGAGCATGGTTTTGTTCGAAAATATGGACGACCTCCAGCATATCGTCGGCCACGTCGGGCGAAAACTCGAAGGAGATGTACTCTCTGACAATCTCCTCAGCCTTTCTATTGGGATTCCAGTAAAAGCCTGCAATTATCGCCTTATTGACATCCTCATATATGCCTTCTGAATAGGGTGCCCCACCTACTGCCTCATGTTTAATGCGGTCCCAAAGCTTTTGGAAATGTGCCGGTGCCGGGTTTGTGCCATAACCACCCCAGGGGTTCATGCCAAACATGCTGATCTCCGGAAAATTCACCAGAGGCAGTTGACCGGGGATACCTTGCTCGAGCAGGTATTTTGGAAAGTAGTCGTCATGACCGTCTGCCATAATATAGTTAACCCAGCTATTGTCTTCTTCCAAACTTTTTTTAAGACCTACCCATTCACCGTCCGGATTGTTGTCGTCTTCATTCTCAAAGCACCAGGTTGACAATACGATCTTGCAATGTGGAAACATGGCCCGGACCTGTTTCGTCACCTCTTTGGATATGTCTAAGTATCCTCTTGCGCCCCACGGCCAGCAATGTTCGCACGCACAACCTCCTTCGTCGTAGGGCCAGAGCGTAAAATAGTCCAGCCCGACGCTTTTGAATTCATTCAACAGCCCGTCATGCAGCTCCATGATCAGCTTGCAGGCCTGAGGTTTGTTGACACAGAGATTGGAACCAAAGTTCCCACGACGATGCCCCGGGACTTCTACTCTCCTCAAATCCTCAGATGCGTTTTTGTATCCCTCACCCGGTACCTGCAGCAAACCGACCTGCAAACCACACTGTTTGGCGTGAGCAAGGACGGTCGTGAAACGTTTGAGCCATTCCTGGGCCCCCGGATCGGTCAGTCCGTCGAATTGCCAGGTAGGGTAATGCACTAAAATTGTATTGTATCCCCAGAGTCCAATGTCTTCTATATAATGCCTGACCTCCTCAATAGGAGCGGCTTCATAATAATTCATAAAATGGGTTGCCAGGTAGACTGCCCTGAATGTCCCATTTGGTGAGGATTCTCCACGCCACACACCGGGCGTAAATCCTCCCTGGTCATACCGGGCTGTTCGGAGAAATTTACCAATACCATAAAGAACTCCGCGTTCATTTCCACCTATTATCCTGACAGAGCCAGCTTTACCATCCTCAATCCGGAATCCCTCTTCTCCAGGACCCGATTCAATGGATAGCTGAATGTTGAGTTGCGATTTCGAGCTCTTATTTGTCTCAATTTTTGCATCACATCGCTGGGTTATCTGTCTTTCCAGTATACCCGAGATGTTCCTGAGTGCAGGACTACTTTCTTTTCCTATAACAACCCTTACGGATTCAAAGGTAATGGCAGTCTCTTCGAGATTTCCCTTCTGGCAAGAGCTTAAAAGAACTGCAAAACAAGCAATAAAGGCTAATGATTTCATAGAGATAGTGTACACACACAAAATAGATGATATAATTAGTCAGCGCAATGGATAAAATGGCTCATCCTTTGCATATTTTGCACCTGTAAAGGGAGGTAATTGTGTCGTAATTGCCCTCGATTAGGAGGAAGCAGCCAAGATTGGGACAATACAAGAAAAGACAATAACTTTAACTTATGGAAAACAAAAGTTTTGATCTATCAGGAAAACAGGCAATCGTTACCGGGGGAGGAAGCGGTATTGGCAAAGCCATAGCAATTGCCCTGGCTGGCCAGGGGGCAGAAGTGTGCATTCTGGATTTGAATATTGAAAATGGCCAGCATGTTGCAGATACTATTGTAGCTTCTGGTGGAAAGGCTGTTTGCATCGCTTGTGATGTGTCGGATTTTGAAAGTGTAAATGGTGCCTTCCATACAGCGACTGAAGGTAAACGTTTGGATATACTGGTCAATAATGCAGGAATTGCCCATATTGGAAGTGTTGGTAATACATCGCCCGATGATTTTGATACCATCTATGGCGTAAATGTGAAAGGGGTTTTTCATTGTCTTAAAGCGGGTGTGGAGAGGATGAAATCAAGTGGTGGAGCAATCATTAATATATCTTCCATTGCTGCACATGTAGGATTGTCCGACCGGTTTGCTTATTCCATGAGCAAAGGGGCCGTACATAGCATGACCCTATCGGTGGCCAAAGACTATCTTTCGGATAAGATAAGGTGTAACTCTATCGCCCCGGGAAGAGTTCATACCCCGTTCGTAGATGGGTTTTTAGCTAACAACTACCCTGGGAAAGAGGAGGAGATGTTTGAGGCATTATCCAAAACCCAACCCATCGGAAGGATGGGAAAACCAGAAGAAATTGGGTCATTGGCGCTCTACCTCTGCTCTGATGAGGCCTCTTTCATAACAGGTAGCTGCATCTCTATTGATGGGGGATTTATTACCTTGAATACCTAGAAATAAAATATTGGCGATATGAAATTAATCAGATTCGGTACACCCGGAAATGAAAAACCAGGCCTGGAAGTGAAAGGTATCCGTTATGATGTAAGTCACCTGGTGGAAGATTACACGGAAGATTTCTTCGCAAATGATGGAATAAATAAGCTAAAAAAGGAATTTGATCCGAAAACATCAGCCCTTGTTGGTCCTGGAATTAGATTGGGAGTACCCGTAAAAAAACCCGGCAAGATTATTTGTATCGGTCTGAATTATCTCAATCATGCAAAAGAGAGCGGAATGGGCATACCCCGGGAGCCGGTGGTGTTTTTTAAGGCTACCTCGTCACTTACCGGACCGAATGATCATATTATCATGCCAAAGAACAGCAAGAAAACAGACTGGGAAGTAGAGTTGGCAGTGGTGATAGGCAAGCGGGCAAATTATATAAACAAAGAAGAGGCCCTGGATTTCGTTGCCGGATATGTATTGCACAATGATGTAAGTGAGCGGGAGTTTCAACTGGAGAAAGGCGGGCAATGGGTGAAAGGGAAAAGTTGCGATACATTCGCTCCTATTGGACCCTACCTGGTTACAAGGGATGAAATTGCAGATCCAAATAGTCTGAGATTGTGGTTGTCTCTGAATGGCAAAAGGGTACAGGATGGAAATACAAACGATTTTATTTTTAATGTCCAGGAAGTCATCTCCTACCTCTCTCAGTTTATGAGCCTGATGCCAGGGGATATAATTTCTACAGGAACACCAGAGGGAGTAGGGCTTGGATTTGATCCTCCTGTCTACCTGAAGGACGGAGATGAAATCGAATTGGGAATTGATGGTCTTGGGACCGCAAAACAAATTGTCAAAGCCTGGAGCAATGAATAATCCAGAAAAAAAATCCATTCCAAAGAGAATATGGTATATGATGCTTGCTGTGGGACCGGGTATCTTCGCCATTGGTTATACCATAGGGACAGGCAGTGTCACCTCCATGGCAAAAGCGGGCAGTGAATTCGGGACGCAGCTAATGTGGGTGCTTGCCCTGAGTGTTCTCTTCTCGTGGGTCATGATGGAAGCCTACGGCCGTTATGCAGTGGTGACGGGAGGAACAGGCATGCACAGCATCAGGGGCAAGATCAAATACGGTGGTGCCCTGGCGATTGCCATAATTGCAGGCTGTGTGATGGCCCAATGGACCTGTCTGTCAGGGATCATTGGACTCACCTCCAATGCCATCTATGAATTGATCCACATTTTTTTCCCGGGAACCTCTCCAACCAATTACTGGGCTGTATTGGGCATCGCCATTTTTATGACGATTATACTGTATGGAATTCTGCTATTGGGTGACTATTCATTATTTGAAAAAATCCTCGTAATATTTGTGACAATCATGGGTGTATCCTTCATTATCTCCATGTTTATTGTACTCCCGGCACCAGGTGAGATACTCAGGGGATTTGTTCCCTCCATTCCCCAGGTGCCTGGTGGAAAGCTCATGGTTGCCGCATTTGTAGGCACCACCATGGCAGCTCCGGTGTTTGTTACCAGGCCCTTATTTATTAAAGGGAAGGGATGGGGAAAAGAGAACACAAAGGAACAATCCAGAGATGCTATCGTTGCAGCAATCCTGATGTTTGTGGTCAGCGGATCGATTATAGTAGTTGCCACCGGTGCCCTTTTTCACGAGGGGAAGGCGATCAACAAGGTACTCGACATGGTTTATACCCTGGAGCCTGTTGCAGGTAAATTTGCGGTTGCCATTTTTATGGTAGGTACACTTAGTGCGGGGATATCCTCCATCTTTCCCATACTGATGGTTGCCCCTCTGTTAATAGCCGATTATCGCAAAGGTGAGCTTGATACCAAATCCACCCAATTCAAGGTTATCACCGGTATAGCAGCTCTGATCGGTCTGACTGTCCCCATACTCGGTTCAAATCCAATTATTGCTCAAATAACCACCCAGGTTTCCGGTGTATTCGTACTCCCACTGGCCATTGTGGGCATAGCCATCCTGGTCAACCGAAAAGAGATGGGCAGACATCGGGCAGGCATCGCTTTGAACAGTGGTATGATAGCTGCCTTTCTGTTTGCCTGTTTTATGGTTTATACAGGGATTAATGCATTGATTGATTTGTTTGGAAATTAAAATAGAAATGAAGATGATTCAAGAATTCAAAAAGAGATTACGCGATGGTGAAACGGTATTCGGACCATTTATGAAAACTTCCGATGCTGCCTTTGTGGAAATTGCCGGTCATGCAGGATTTGATTTTGTGATCCTGGATATGGAACATGCCCCCTTTACTTATTCAAATCTACAGAACCTGGTCATGGCTGCTGAATTATCCGGGACCCTGCCCATTATCCGGGCTCAGAATTCCAGTGATATTTTTATTTCAAAGGCCCTGGATTTAGGTGCATTGGGCGTTCAGATCCCCCATATTACAAATGCAGATGAGGCAAAAGCATGTATTTCTGCTGCAAAATTTCACCCTGAAGGGCAGAGAGGAATGGACCCTTTCGTAAGGGCCGCCTCCTACTCATCCATTCCGGCTGCTAAATATTTTTCCCAGGCCAATGAAGCCCTGATTATTATACAACTGGAGGGCAAGGAGGCCATAGATAATCTGGAGGAGATCTTGAATGTGGATGGTATTGACATTCTCTTCATCGGACCCTATGACCTTTCTCAGTCCATGGGTGTACCGGGACAGGTGGATCATCCCATCGTTGTTAAGCATATGGAATCAATCGTAAACCGGGCGAGGGAACGAGGAATTGTGGTCGGCACTTTTACCGATACCCTTGAATCAGCCCGGATGTGGAGAGATGCCGGAATCCAGTATATCTCCCACGCCGTGGATGTGGCCATATTCACCAATGCATGCAAGGACCTTTTAAAGCAATTACACCTCTAATTCATAGCCAAATCCAGGGCGATCCTGGGGAACCATATATATACCTTCCGGTCCTCTTGTAATTCCATTCTCTTCGGCGTACATTTCATACACCTCTTTTGGTCCTCCGGGGGCAGGCATAAACATTTCGCACCATGGACTATTGTTAGTAGCCATGATATAATGTGGAGCACCACCTCTCCATCCTCCATGGGGAATTACCGGTATGCCGTGTGCTGCAGCCATGGCTCCGATTCTTCGTAGTTCAGTGAGTCCGCCACACCAATTCATATCGGGCTGCCAGATCTTGGCGCCATCGTAATCAAGCAATAATTGAAAACCATATCGGGTGTATTCATGCTCGCCGGTTACAATTCTTGTGGATGTGATCTGCTTATTCAAACGACCGAATCCCGCATATTCATCAGGTGGCAGGCACTCTTCCATCCAGTATACCCTGTAGGGTTCAAGCATTTTGGCAAATTCGATGGTATAATCTTCTGTGAAAGCCATCCAGCAATCCAGCATAATCTCGCCATCCGGACCTAAGAGTTTTCTTGCCCTATCCACCAGTTCGACATTTTTTCTCATGCCTTCCCTTCCATCAGCGGGACCATACGGTACGGCAAGTTTTAATTTTGTGTATCCAAATTCGACGTGTTGTTCAAGATCATTTCCTGTACAATAGGCAGGAATCCGCTCCTTGGTCTTGCCACCCAGCAACTGGTAGACAGGAACTTCCAGTGCCTTTCCGATAATATCCCAAAGTGCATTGTCAACAGCACTAATCGCATTAATGACCAATCCTTTTCTTCCGTAATAGAGGGTGGACCGCCACATGATGTCCCAGAGCCGTTCCACGTTAAAGGGATCTTCACCCATCAGCAATTTAGTCAGGTGGTTTTCAATCACAAATCCGCCGCCTGGTCCTCCATATCCGATGCCCGAAATACCTTTGTCGGTTGTGATTTGCACCGTGGAAGGACCCAGATCACCTGATAGGAACAATGCCCTGTAGGCTTTATATTCCGGGTAAATGGACATGGGATTGGCAATTTCCGCCTTCATTGACCAGGATCCCTCACTGGGCTTGTATTCTGGCCAGGGTTTTTTCCGCCTGGGTGTAACCATCTTCACCTCAGTTATTTTCAACTTGCTTTTCAATTCCTGAAAGGGCAAGGGCGGAAGGTTAATTTCAGTAGACCTGGGCGTTACCGCATTCAATTGACTAAAAGGCAATCCCAGCGCGGGAGCTGATAGTGCACCGACCTTAATAAATTTGCGACGTTCCATAAGATTTGCTATAAATATTTATGAACCAATTTAGAACTTGTAGGTTAGAATGTCAAATTATTAGCTTTGCCTAAAAAGCCATGGATACCTCAGTACTACCAGTGAGCAGACCTATTATTGGCTATTTGATCTCCTGCCGCATGTACCTGATCTCATCGTAGAACCAATTGTAATCGCCCTCCTTGAAGAAGGGATATTTTCCCTCTTCCCATCTCCATCCCACCTGGATGGTATAGAACAGGTAAAGCCACTGCTTTCCTTCACGCTCACAAACCAGTGCCTGCGGTACATGGTTGGCATCGATACCCGGATCGGGATCGATGTAGTACTGCTTTTTCCAGGTCAGGCCATCCGTCGACGTGGCCATTTTCAACTGTCTGAGTTGCCATCCGCTTACCTCCTGTCCTTCAGGAGCTTTAGCTTTGGTGTAACCCGGTGCGTCGGAGAAGCTCACATAACAGTCACCCACCTTGACGATCTCAGGATTGGGCCAGCCTGTCAAAAGAGGCTCATCGGGAGAATGAACAAAGGTGAACTCACTGGTGCGAAAGTCCCCGGTATTTTCGGCCAGGCCCACAATGCTTCCCATTCCTTTTCCCATGTTCCTGTAATCAAAATAGAGTTTCCATTTGTCCCCTTCCTCATCCCACAACAGGCAGGGACGGTGGAAATCACCAACCCGGTCAGGAGCAGGATCGGGTGGGTACTTTGTGTCAGATTTTCCAAGCATCAGGGGTTTTTCCGTCTTGGTCCAGTTGATCCCGTTTTTTGAAGTAGCACCCATCACACACTGGATCATCTTTGCCGGGTAGCCCTCTATTTCCATGTTTGAGAAAGTAGGAGGGAGGATGGGTTTGTCACTGTCCGGATCGGTAAAGGCAAAGGAGGTGGCACTGTATGCCATGTAGTATACTCCGTCCTTATACACTATAGAAGGATCACCCGTGTGGAAAGTCTCATAATAGTCCTCCGGGTCGGGGGAGGAGTAGAGCACGGAGAACCATTTGCTGTTCACGCCTTCCGCATCCCAGGTTCCGTCTTGGCAATAGACCTCCCAGGTGTCGAGATCACTGCCCCTTGCAAAATAGATGGCATCCGCACCGGCCTGTCCGGGATTGGCAATTTCACTCACCCACCCAAAAAACCACATGCGATAGGGGAATTCTTCATCGGGAACCTCTATTACGCAGGGCTGGTAGGCATGCATAAATCCCTTGAAGGCAGGCTGTTGAAATCTTTCCCAGCCCTCCAGAGGAAATTCCGAACAAGTTTCAGTGCTTTGGGTTGTATCCTGGTTGCCGGAATTGCCGCGATTGGTTCCGCATTGTGTAATTGAAAGTGTGAGACTCAGGATCATGAGCAGGGAAGTCAGTGGCAGTTTCTTGGTTTTCATGGTACCTCTATTTTGTGTTAAATTAATATACTCAGTCAAACGCTAAACCGCTCTGACGCCTAATGTAGAGATGATCGATGGTACCCTTCCCCTTCCGGGTCACTAAAAACTCTACAATTTCGGCTATCTCTTCAGGTTGAATCAGCTGTTCGGTATCAATATCGGGCCTCATTTCCCGGACCATCTCCGTATTTACGCCACCTGGTGATATCAAGTGGACCTTAATACCATCTTTCTGGACCTCTTTAGCCAGCACATTGGTAAATCCTGTCAGGGCATGCTTTGAGGAAGCATAAGCTGCCTGGTCCCTATAGCCTTTAAAACCCACCACCGATCCAATGTTAATGATCACCGGGTTAGGGCTCACCTTTAGGTAAGGGATGGCTGCCTTGCTTAAGAAGAATGGGGCCCGGGCATTTACAGCATGCACTTTGTCCCAGGTTTCCATATCCGTTTCCAGGAGGGGGCCGGAATGTGACATTCCAGCATTATTAACCAGCACATCCATCTGACCGAAGTGTGAAACAGTTTTCTCCATAATATGGCCAGGTGCATTTTCCTGGCCAAGATCTGCTACTACAGTAAGGCATCTCCCCCCGGTTTTCTCAATTTCAGATTTAATTTGATCAAGGAGTTTAGCAGTTCGTCCTACAATCACCAGATTATAGTGAAGTTCAGTAAGCTTTAATGCGATGGCTTTACCAATTCCTCGGGTTGCACCTGTAACAATTGCTGTTTGCATATGGATTAACAGATTTTCACCACTTTCATATTTAATACTTTCCCCAATTTATCCAGCTTATGGGCTATATGTCCGACCCCAATGGCACAATGGTGGGAGGGACCTTGTCCCGACCACTGGTTCATAAATTCACGCGCGCCTAAGGAAAAGCGGTAGCGGCTGTTGGTATTCCCGATCTGGAGGATGGGTCCGGGAACCGACTCCCCTTCAGCCACCAGCAGGAATACACCTTCGGGATTTTCCACCACCGAAAGCAGAGTAACCGGACCATGTTTAACGGTCATCTGGATGGAGAGCCCTTTGCCGGGTTTTCCGTGGTAGATGGGAAGGGGCACCAGCTTTACCGGGCCCTCGGCAATGACCGGATGGGCTGGGCCATCATGCCCCAGCATCACAATGTCATCTTTAAAGTCCATCAAATAAAATTCGGAAAAAGAACCCCCGGTTCCAAATTCAGCCATGATTTTCATGGCCTGAGCATTTTTGACCTCGCATTCACCTGCAACAGGAATATTCTTTCCTGTCAGTATAGTATTCCCGGCAATCACAGAGGTCACGATATTCTCATAGTCATTTCCAGGCTCACCTTCATAGTAGTAGGCGAGTGAACCCAGGTTGTGATTTTCGATGAGCTTATCCAGGGCCACGGAGGTCCGTGCAGCTCTTTCAATCTCTTCCGGTTCGCATTCCTCCACCACCTCAAAGGTCTCATTGAACTCGGTTATCTTCTGGTTGACTTCCTCCTGGGTGGTTTCCTCCCTGTGCCTGTTTAGTTCACACATCTCCACCAGTTCGATGTGATTGCCAAAGCTGGCCGATTGTTTGGTCAGGTCGGTAT
This sequence comes from Bacteroidales bacterium, assembly GCA_029938715.1. Classification (GTDB taxonomy): domain Bacteria; phylum Bacteroidota; class Bacteroidia; order Bacteroidales. The sequence continues at coordinate 17,540 of JAOZUK010000013.1, forward strand.
AGACATCCAGCATTCCTCCGTAATAGTGACCCAGGACGCCTAAGCGGTTCTCCCGCATGGCACCGGCCACCCTGGCCGCTTCGGTCCATGCTTCTATCTCTGCCCATGCTTCAGGATCTTCCAGGTATCCAGTGACAAAATCATACCCGATACCGGCCCGGTTAAACACCGATGCAATTTCAGGCACGGAGCAGGCCTGGCAATGTTCCAGCCAAATCCCGGTCATTTTACCCCGGTCCCCCAGCTTGTTAAATGCTTCGTAGTCCAGTTGTGGTACAGGCTGAAGGTTGAGTATGACCATGGGTACCTTCAACTTTTGAGCTACAGGCAATACGGTGGATGAGAGTGCATAGGTGGAGACAAACAAAAATACGATCTCCACATCATGGGTATGAAGCAAACTGGCTGCCTCCCTGGCTTTTACCGGGTTGTCTGCCAGCCCGGCATCGATGACCTCCACTCCAAAATCCTCAATCTTCTCCTTAATCTGCTTCTGGTAGCCCAGAAGGTTCTCCAACAATCCATCAAACTGGTCCCAATAAGTATCCAGTCCAATCCCAAATAATCCAACTTTTGTCATCTATAATTCTATTAGTTCTAAAATCTATTCCTATTGTTTGTATATGGTCACAGGCCCCAATAAGCCGGAGCTTAACAGGGGTGAATCTTTTGTGTAGTGTTTAAAGGAGGTAAAGGTGAACCGCTGACTGGGTCTTGCTTCATTTTTGAGCACCCAATCCGGCCATTTTTCCTCAACAATGCCATCATCTTCATAAGCCTCATCACCAATGAGTCGGTTGGCCCATAAGTTGACCACCTCTATCTCAAGGGAATTATTTTTCTCTTTCACTGCATTGGTAATATCAACCTGCCAGGGGGTGGTCCAGACAATCCCGAGATCTTTCCCGTTAAGTTTTATCCTTGCCATATTGTTTACCTCACCCAGATCAAGAAACAATCTTTCGGCTTTCCCTGCCTGTTCACAATCGAAAGTTTTGGAATAGCTTGCCTTCCCAGAATAGTATTTAATTCCTTCCTCCGGCCGTGTGATCCAGTCTTCCAGCTGATCGAACCTTACCTTTTCGGGTCCTCCCCATTTGGAATCAAAAGCCACGTCCCAGGTACCCTCAAGGGTGGCTACTTTACTCTTTGGATAAAAATTCTGATTCCCTTGCTCAGTCCCGATTCGATTTTTTTCATCGAATACAATGATATAGCCCTCGTAGGCTTCAAATTGCAGGGGAATACTAATGATACCATCAGTCTCTGTATATTCGGGCAGGGCACGAATCTCTCCGTTTAGTGGATTCCATAGCTCGGGGTATCTGCCTTTTACACGGAATTCACAATCTACCGAGATTTGCTTACCGGTTCTGTTGGATACAAAATAGAGGTCACGATTTGACATTTTCCTATGGATGTACCTAACGGTCCCGTCTGAATTAAAATCGGGTTGTATGCCGTTGCTTTTCAGGTAGCTTGCAGTGGACTGGTAATTGGGGTATAACTCTTCTCCATCTGGATTGGAATAGGCTCCTCCCCACAGGATCGTCCCTTTCCCATATATAATTTCAGATTCCTTTTGAGGAATTTCAAAACCGCTCCATAGTTTTTTACTGATGGTTTTTACTTCCTGATCGCAGGCTGGAAAGTTGGCCAGTCCGGGTGATCGATCCACCGGATTTCCAATAATGGTGGCTCCCTGTTTTACAAGCGATTCAATTTTAGAGATCAGTTCAGGAGTCATGGATCTGACTTTGGGCAGTACCAAAAGATGGTAGCTGGCTCCGCCATCGAAAACAATCTTGTTGTCTTTGACTCTTGCCCGTTCCATAAGGATGCGGGGGCTGCACCCGTCAAAATTATATCCTTTCCGGTCGGGCATAAATTCTTTGGCATCCTCAGATTCGGTGGCTATGATTTGATCTGTCTCGGCATCAAATCCAAATTCGATATGGCCGGCCAGATACTGGTTACCGTCCACTGCCGAGGCAGGGGGGAGAAACACATGCGGGGCCCCTTCGGGGATCAGGTACAATACATCGGCAACCCCTTTCCCCTGTTGTAACATGGCCTGGCTGCGGGCAAGGTATGTGTGATAGGCTCCGGACATCTCCCACCAGGTTTGCCCCCGGTCCCAATGCACACCATAAGGGCCCATGGTCATCCCCGGACGGAATTGTTCCCCGATAGACTTATGGGCGAAGGTGTGAAATACCAGCCTGTTGATGCCGGAACAAAAGGCCCAGTCAGTCTGATTTTTTATGGAGCCGGGGTAACTTTTCCATGCAACCAGGTGGGAGGTGAAAGCTTCAGCAGCTACCACCGATCGTCCGTATAGATTTGCTATTGACGTTCCCTCAAAAGTGCTGAAGCCCGTACTGAAACCAAAGCCTTTGTTCCAGAATTCGCACATGGGGACATCGGCATAGGAGCCCAGGTCCAGGTCGGTGTTGGGATTCATATCGTAGGGCTCAATAGAGAGGCCCATGCCATACTTTCTTCCGAAGCTTTTAAAATATTCCACATGGTTTTTAAGTATTAATTCCTGGGATACCATTCGCAGATCCCATAAGAACCGTTCGCTCTCTTCCACATTGCCCACAATCATCCCCGTATACACAGGAAGATAAGGCAGGGGATCATAACCTTTCAGTTCCTCAAACTTGCGCCTGAAATCATCTGTCCAGTTCTGGGCCCCCATTTCCCAGCTGTCCATATGAATCATCTTCCAACCACCAGCTTTAGTGGAGTCGGGTTGTATCTTTTCAATGAGCGGAATCATAAAAGTCTCCAGGTGATGTTTCATGGCCTCGGAACTCATCTTGTCACACTCAAAACCCAGTCCGGGTATGGGTGCCGGCCGCGTGATGGCCCCGTTATTTCGCCTTCCAAACCGCAAGATGGTCCATTTGCCTTCCGGAACTTCCCAGCTTAAGGTTCCGTCCTCCTGCATATATTTCGATATATCGATTACATCTCCCGTAGGTATCCCATGTGCATTTCCACTGAAATTCTCAGCACTGACGACAGGTTCAGGAATGTATTGTTTTACTCCTTTCTGAGAACTGAAAGGGGGGCGATAGTAGAGGGCTTTCTCGTCTGAGTCAGCAATTGTCCCCTTGTTGTCCGTTGAAGGAAATGCAAGGACGGCCACCTCCTGGTAATAGTCTTCCCAGCGTTTTCTAAGCTCAGGTGTAAATCCTCCCAGCCCGAAAAAAGGATTACGTCCCTTTGGAACTTCCAGTTTCCGGTTTAAACTGACAGGTCCTGCTACCTCAAGTTCACTGGCCACCAGGTGCTGCATGGATTCTTCCATTTTCACCCAGGGACCACCGCTGCCTGTCCAGCCCGGTCCCGAACCAAGGGTAAGGACAATACCCAGCCGTTCGCACTCTTTTACAGCATGTGTAAAGCTTTCCTGCCACTCTTCACTGAGGAACTTTACCGGACCCTGAGGCACTCCAACATTTACCTCCAGGAAAAGTACATGTCCGATACCTACCTCTTTCATGGATTCCAGGTCGGCTGTCATCTCTTCCCTGGAGAGGTTGCCATCCATAAAGTACCAGTATACACCCGGACGGGCCGAATTGGGAGGATCCAAAAACAAGTTTGTCAGATCCTGGTAGTCCACCTCCAAAGTGGAGACAGTTTTGGGGCCATCTTGATCAACCCTCTGGCAATTAAGGGTTACTAATAAGATGGAAGTGATTAGTAATAATTTCAGTAAATGTCTTTTCGGGTTCATTTGTTATAATTGAAGTGAGTTCTCTACACGCTATTTATGGATTATTCATTGGTAATTATCAAAAGTATATATATTTACACATCAATGTCAAGATCAGATCTGCTGTTTCAGTTGTGTAATGTGATAGCTGTTTATGGATGATTTTTATAAATATCTCCAGGTAAATCAGGAATACGCCTTCAAGGAACTGGTGGTTCATAATGCCGGTCATACCCATATTAAACCTGATACGGTATATCCTCCGGGTCGGCACCCCGATCACCACCATTTTAGTTTTGGGCAGGGCAGGGTTATTGATGAGTACCAGTTGATCTACATCACAGCCGGAAAAGGTATTCTGCAGACACAGTCCGGCGGGAAATTTGAGATTGGGGCCGGAGATGGTTTTCTGCTTTTCCCGGGGGAGTGGCATCGCTATAAACCAGATATCCGGTCGGGCTGGACCGAAAATTGGGTGGGATTCAAAGGGAACAACTCTTTTTTGCAAAGCTCAGAACACCTGCTTTCCAGGAAGAGCCCCAAGTTCAGCATTGGAATGGATGACCGGCTCATCAGGCAGTTAAGCAATATTTTTGAGATGGTGAAATCGGATTTTGTAGGGGCCGAGTATGTCCTTTCGGGATCGGTGATTTTTCTGATTGGACATATTCTCACCCACCTGAAAAGGAAGGAATTAAAGATCACCAGTCAAACCGATGAAATCATCATGACAGCAAAATCTCTTCTTGAAAGCCGGTTTTCGGAAAAGGTGAACCTGGAGGATATTGCCGGTCAGCTGAACATCTCCTATGTGTGGTTCCGTACCTATTTCAAGAAGCACACGGGTTTTTCCCCCTATGACTACCTGCTGAATATCCGCATCAATCACGCCAGGTTGCTCTTAAAGAATTCCAACAGTTCGGTCAAAGAGATCAGTCAATCCTCAGGATTTGAGTCCCAGCAGCAATTCAGCAAGACCTTCAAGAAGAAGACCGGGCTAAGCCCTGTCCAGTTCAGGAATCATTGAGAGACTTTTGCCACCCAATTTATTGGAAGATGATTTGGGGTCACCTCATTTTCATTGTGCAAAATGCCAAAAAGTGTAACAGATTTGCCAATTTATTCATTGATTGACAATCCCCGTTCACCTATTTTTATTGCAACCAACTAACTGTAACTCTTAACCCGTCTACATATGAAATATTCGCTTTATTTCCTTGTTGTGATCCTTTTCGTTGCAGCTTCATGTGGAAGTGGCTCCAGGGATCAGAAAAAACTGATTCTCACAGATCAAAGCGGTACAGATACCATTACCATTGAGGATATTGAATTGCTAAAGACTATTGCCTCTCTTAGAAATGAGTTGATCCATGTGGGTCAAATGCAAATGGAAGAGGTGACCCTGGCTGACCAGAAGAAAACTACAGGGATTATCAGTGAATTATTAGATCGCGCTGAACAGAAGATTCTGGGTGAACTTCCTTCGGGAAGGTTTCCATGGAGTTGGGCAGGTTTTGATGAGCCGGAAGGAGTGGTAGAAATGGCCGAAGAATTTCTGAAGGTATTGGCCAGTGGTAAAGATCCACTGGAAGGCAAATTTGCTGAACCCGGAGGTACTGTTATTGACCATGCCATTATCAAGAAGGATAATCTCTGGCACCTGATCTACATAAGGGGGATGGCCGGAACTAACTGGCCCGATTATCCAACGTCCAATTTTGGTCATGCGGTGAGCCAGGACCTTATGAATTGGCAAATCGAAGAACCTGTACTGGAAACAGTGAAGGAGGGTTTCGACACCTACCAGGTGTGGGCCCCCCATATTATCGAACATGCGGGAAAATATTGGAACTTTTACACAGGAGTGAATGATTCAGTAAGCCAGGCCATCTGCCTGGCTACTTCAGAAGATCTTTTCCACTGGGAACGCTACGAGGGAAATCCTTTGCTCAACAGCATGCCCTGGGGGAAATGGGACCTGAGTCAATGGTCGGATTGCCGCGATCCCATGGTGTTAAAGGATGGCGACATGTTTTACTGCTACTATACAGCAGGCAGGATGATACCGGATACAGAACAGTTTGAATACTGCATGGGGATTGCCAGTTCAAAGGATCTTTTGAATTGGAAAGATGAAGGGTTCAGGAGCTTTGAACATTCCCTTGAAACCCCTCCCGAGTCTCCATTTGTTGTGAAGAAGAACGGAGAGTTCTATCTATTCTATACAAACTACAAGCATGGGATTGTGTATGTGAAAAGCGATAATCCCCTGGATGGCTGGAAGGAGGACCCGGATGATCCACAGAGTATTATTGAGGGTGTATCCGCGTCTGAAATTTTCGAAGAGAACGGGAAGTGGTATATCACGTACATTTCGCATATGGCAAATGCACTGCACTTTTTTGAGATCAGGGAGGTGATCTGGAATGACGATGGATCAGTATCGGTTCAGGATGCAGATATATAGCAAAATTTCAAAAAAATGAAAAGAAAAAGCAGTTACCGTTCAATACCTAAGGCGGCACTCATTGTGTGGATGTTATGTGTAGCTATAAATGTGAATAGCCAGGCTCCCTCAGGTCTTAGCATATCTCCCGAATCCCTTTCGGTATGGACCAGTGTGGGCAAGGGTACTTTTGAAGTAAAGAAAAATGAGACTCCGTCTGATTTGAGAGGCATTGCTCCAGTCCATAAGCTATACTGGAGAGCGGCCAACGACTCTTCGGCAGGAGTACTTCAATCGAATCCATTTATCATTGAGAAAGCCATTCAGCAGTTTAATATTGCCGGCGGCTCGGGGTTCAACAGGCAAAGAGAGGCTGAATTTATCCGCTTGAGACTGAGAGCAAAGAAAGGAGATGTACTTCTGAGGGAGACCACTACCAATGGCTATGGTGCCCTAACCACCGAAAGATGGTTTACTCCGGACCTCATTGGAAAAAAGGTATATCTGGAGATCTATTCTGCGGCACTGGAGTCCTTTTTTGGTGTACCCGATATTTGGATGGCGCTTGAGAATTACCATCAAACCAATTTTCCTGAACCTGACCAGGCAGTTGGAGTCAGCCTTCAGGCAGTTCCCATTGATGAAAATGCCACGTTAACCTTTTGCAGAAGCCTTCCTTTCCTGGCATCTGCCCCCGGTTTTCGGGGCCCATCTACAAGAGAGCTTGATGCGACCACCGAAACCATCCCGGTAAATGCGCAGGCCGAAGCACTCTATCTCCTGGGAATGATTAATCAGGGTTGGGAGAATGGAGTTGCACACTGGGGTGAACATACTGAAACACTTTGGGAAAGAGAGGACCAGGTTTATATTGGAAAGAAGCTGGGAACCCTGGTGATTCAATATGCTGAAGGGAATAGGGATAGCATCCCGCTTATTTTTGGGTCCAATATGTGGTTTTCAAATCACTGGACCCATGGGGCAAGTCATAATGTATCTGTGCCTACTAAAGAACCTTTTGCATCCAGACCTGAGTATATGTCAGTGCTTAGAAGTACCCTGCTGGTACAGGAGGATATATATGAGGGTTCTTTTGCCTCCGATTACAAACACTATTTCCTGTCCATCAAACCGAGACCCCACGTGATTTCATCCATAGAAGTTATTAATGATCACGGTACCAGGGGACGCCCTATGATTTCGGCCATTACCCTCCGGGGAAAGAAGCAAAAGGGGTTGCATAGTTTTAAAAAGATGAAGGTATCTGCAGACGATCTGGAACCTCGTCTGGATGTTATCAACCCACCGGACTACATACTTGATGCTTCCCGGTTGGCTCAAATCCTTTATACCCACGAAAGCGATCTGCCGCAACAGCCCGATGAGGTTTTAATCCCCGAGTCGATGGATGCCACTCATATTCAGTTTCTTGGAGGCAAAGAGGCAGTTTGGCTGAGTAATGTATGGGCAGCCAACCTGGTTCAACTTCATGAAAAATTTGATCCTGAAACAGGGTACTTTCGGGAGACCGGTGTTGATTGCCCATTTTATGGAGGCTATTCGGGACTGGGTACCTGGTGTGAGCAGGGTATTTACCCGGCCGCCTACTCCCGAACCAGTGATCATTTTGTAACCCTTGCCATGCGGCATATCAATCTGCCTCAGCGGGAGACAGCTTTTGTTGATTTTTGCGATACCTGGCTCTATTTTTACCGGTCCAACCGCGACCCTGAGAAAGGTCCGCCCAATGATCTGCTGGATCTGGATCGCTATCCTGAAGATGCACCTCCCCACTGGTCCATGGAGCTTAGCAGGCCGCCCACAACTGGCGGACAACTGAATGTGAACGAGATCCATGGGGATGAGGAGATGGACGGTCATGCTTCCACCATTGTGGGACGCTGGTATGCCTGGCGTCTGCAGGGTGGAGATTCTGATGAATGGTTGACCGGAAAAAGAGAGGATGTGTATGGATACAGCCGCTGGGAAAGTACCCGGGATGCAGCCGAATTTATCTGCTGGTTGATGGACTACACCGGCCGCGATATGGTTTACTCTGAAGGCGAGTTTACGGGGTGGGGCGGAATCGGAAGGGATTATTGTCTGGTACCCAAAGGGATGTCTGAGGAGACCGATCCTGAGAAGATCAGGGAGAATTATGCCAATGCCAATATGTATGAACCCTATCCCAACTTTGCATGCATGACTGCCTTAAATTGTGCAGCAGAGATGGCCGATGCGGTTGGAAATAAAGATGAAGCTGAGAGATGGAGGCAATATGCCTTGACCATTCGCAATGGTATGGTGCGACAGCTTGTAGCAGGTGATTTTAATAACCTGACCTGGAGAATCTCTCCATACTCAGTACTGACCACCTTTCAGGACAGGCTGGTGCAGACCTGGTTCTCCCTCTACCTGGATGGACTCGATCCCACCCGGTGGGACCAGGAGATGCTTTCCATTACCCGAAACACCTTCCAGGAGCATATGAATATGCCCTATGGACATGCACCGGTCCTTGCCATGGGATACGGTCAGGGCTGGCTCACTCATGCATCACTGCTATTGGATGAAATGGATCATGCCAGTAAGCTGCTTGTTAATACAGCCCGCTACACTTATGATAAAAACATGGAGTATGTGAATGAATCGGAGGGTGTGGACTGGCGTAAGTGGCGCTGGATCGTTCCCGAAGGGGTGAACCTGCTGCCCGATGGAAGCTGGCACCGGATCAACGATCTCTCCAATGGCGCCAACCAGGGACCTGTAATGCATGCCATTGAAGCCAGTGCAGGGGTGGATGACACCAATCCTGATCATATCCGGATCATGCCCCGGGTACCGGATCCGCTTGAAGGGATCGATGTAAGTAATCACATGGTTCTTTTGCCGGATGGAGTGGGATTTAAAAAGGCCCGGGTAGACTTCCGTTTCGAAAAGGGAGGAGTCTTTTCAATGAACAGCTCCGATCCTATCCCTTTACTCTCCATTCGTTTAGGACCCTTGTCAGATAAAAGTATGGCAGAAGAAAGCATGAAGTTGATTTCAGCAGAAGGGCCTAAATGTCGCCTTGAGTCTTCCGGAGTTTTCAAAGGTGACACAGCCTGGTGGATCTGGGTAGAAGACCTGGAAAATACCGATCAAATAACCATTAATTACTAACAGCTAATCATTTACCATATGAAAAATATAAGAAATTGGGTCTTCAGGACGGTAGCAGTTGTATTTATACTGTACTCTATCTCTCCGGGATGGGCGGCCGACCGTACATGGTCCAACAGAGGAACTGATAATGGGACAGTTCATTCGCTTGGAAATGGGAATATGCTGGTCTATGAAACCGGTCCGGAGATTACAACCATCTATCCGGGTCCTTATACTACCCCATCACTGTATAAACTATTGGTGGAGGAAGACCGGTCTGTGATGGTGAACTCCCATCGGGAACCAGGAACCGCCATATGGACACATTCCATGAGGAGAGATGGGGAGGTACTGGGACTTATGACAGATTTTGTGGATGCCGATCTTCCATGTATGGTGAGGCATTTTGACCTGGAGAAAGGGATGCGGTTCCGTCTGGAACTAATCCCTGGTTTACAAATCTTGCAGACGGACACAGAAGAAGGAGGGAGACTGCTGCTCAGGATGGATCCGGGCGAGCGAATCTACCAGTATTATGTCTATCCACGGCCCCTCTATCACCAGATTTCCTGGATAGGGAAAGTCACCATAGAGGCTTCTGAAGACCCTGATGTTATTTATTTCCACATCCAACCCGGTGAGACGGATCTTTTTTTAGTGGGAGGACCGGAGTATGACGAAGTGATAACGCATGCAGAAGCAGCATTTGAAAAAGGTTATTCCGGACTCCTGGAAAGAACCAGGAAGTGGTGGGAGAGTTTTACTTCAGACAGACACGATTTTGAAGTCTTGTTTCCTGCCAATCTTCCGGAACGCGATAAATTGCTGCGGACCATCGATGAAGTATCGGTCATGATTCGAACCCAGCAGTCTGAATCGGGAGCAGTTATGGCCGGATATCCTTATCCGCTGGGTTATGTAAGGGATCAATACGGAGTTTCCCGTGGATATCTTGCTCTGGGCTACTACGAGGAGGCAAAGAATATCCTCAGGTTTTACCATGACATCTGGGAAAAGACCGGTGAGCTTCATTGTGCACAGGGAATTGGTGTGGATGGTATCTTCCATATTCATGAGAACGATGATGTGGAGAGTCCCGGGTACCTTATTATGCAGGCATTTGACCTGCTTGAAAAGACTGGTGATCAGGAATTTATCATATCTATTTTCCCTATGCTTGAATGGTGCTGGAAGGTGCAAAAAAGGCACCTTATAGGCAATATGCTTCCCTTCAATGGAGATGAGACATACGTGGCGGGCGGGATACTTCCCAGGTCTGCCCTCAATGATGGTTCGGCGGAAGCCACCATGCTGTTTATTGATGGAGGAGAAAAATTGCTGGACTGGATTGAGAATCAGGGATTATGGAATCGGGAGAAAATCGAATCTGAAAGGAGTTTGCTGACCAGTGTACGGAATGATTTCAGGAGTAATTTCTGGTTAGATGGTCAGCTAATCACAAATAATCCAACCAGGACAACACTTGATGAGATGCCCCGTTTCCGGCATGGAGTATGTGAGCGTGGAGGCCCCGATTGTCTGGTTTATCGCAAGTCCGCGATTGGTGGGTTTGGTGGGATTGACTGGACACAACAGGATGAAAACGGACGTTACCAGTGTATGAATTGCCTGGCTATGGGAGCATTGCCTTTGGCAGATAAGAGAATCTATAAGCTTTTGACAGTAAGCCTGACACCTCTCTATTTCCAATCCGGTCTGATTACTCCCAAAGAGTTAAAACCTGCTGTTGAGGAGATCAATAAATCCTTTCAGAAGACAGGAGTCCTGACTTCGAGAACGGCCAGCGAAACCATTGGGGATAACCAGCGATCGGTGGGGTATGATTATGGATTGGTTTTGTTCTCCATGTTAAAGACCGGGACCGGAGGATCGGAGGATGTGTATCTTAAAACACTTGAAATCGTGGATGAAATCGGCGCATGGAGTGAGTACTACCTGGGAGATACCCCCAGCGGTACACGCTGCCGGCCATGGGAAAGCGCCATCAACTTGGAAGCCCTGATAGAATTTGGCTTGCTACATCAGAAAATTTTTATGAATGATTAAGATTACACCTCTTCTTTCGATTATTTCCGTTATAATTCTTCTATGTTCCTGTCAGACAGAATCCTCCCACCTTATCATACCTGTTCAGGTAGGTGAGGAGCCTTCTGATGATTTTTCTCTTATGGTGAATAAGCGGGAGACCTTTGTTTACCGGGCAAGGGTTTCTGCCTACCCGATCAATCAGGTGTGGCCGGGCTATCAACGCCCTGAGGAACAGACCGAACTGGCTTCATTTGCCTACTTTGACTGTGACGGTCCCGTGGAAGTAGAGCTTATTTCCGCTAAGCAGGTTTATGAGGTTACTATCCGTCCATTATCCTACGGGATCGTTCCTGTAATTGATGGTAACACCATTCGATTCGATCTGCCCGGACCTAAAAAAATAGTGGTTGAGGTGAATGACCGGCATCATGCATTTCATCTATTTGCCAGCCATATCGAATCGGACAAACCGGACCCAATGGATCCGAAAGTGCATTATTTCGGACCAGGGATTCACGAACCAGGTACCATTACCCTGGAAAGTGATGAAACAGTCTATATTGATACCGGTGCTATTGTATTCGGTAACATCGAAGCAAGTGATGCAAAACATATCAAGATTGCCGGGCATGGGATTCTGGATGCAAGTAAAATAGGACGATTTGATGCAAGGCAGATGGTATCACTGGATCGTTGTGAGGACGTTACAGTGGAAGGCATCATCTGCCGTGATCCACATGTCTGGACGGTTATAGCAAGGAATTGCAGGAACGTCAGGATTTCCGATTTAAAACTTATTGGTCTCTGGCGTTACAACGCCGACGGGATCGACCTGGTGAACAGCCAGGATGTTTTGATAGAGGATTGTTTTATCAGGGCCTTTGATGATAACATTGCCTTAAAAGGAATGAAAAGACGAGACCTTTTTATGGATGGATCAAGTTTGAGAAATATCGAGGTCAGGAACTGTGTACTCTGGAATGACTGGGGCCGGGCTCTTGAGATTGGTGCTGAGACAGTTGCTGATTCCATTTACAACATCAGGTTTCTGAATTGTGATATCATACATTTCGTACATATAGCAATGGACATTCAGAATGGTGATCGAGCCCTGATTACCAATGTGCTTTTCGAGAATATCAGGGTGGAAGAGCCCATCAAGGACCGGGCCCAAATTGCAGAATATGTCTACCCTCTTGATGAAATTGGCAAACTGGTGGATTTAAATATCCGTGCCAATAATTATAGCAAGGATACCATTCGTGGTAAAATTGAAAACATTACTTTCAGGAACATCACTTATACAGGGACTCCATTCCCTCATACCACCATGGAAGGATTAAGTGCAATGCATTCTATCCGTAATATTTACTTTGAGAATATAGTTATCAATGAGAAAAGGATAGAGGGTCTGGAAGACCTGAACCTTCAAACCAATGAGTATGTGAGTAGTATCAACGTCAAGTAATCCATTATTTACAGTTAAATATTCTTTACTACAATCTTCGTCAGCATGCGCCATTTTGTTATTTTATACCCTAGGATTCTATTTCTCACCATAATAACTGGTTTTTTATTCAATGCCTGCCAGAATCAAAAAACCTCATTTCCAGGACCCTCTCCAGCAACTCAGCCCTATAACTGGTTCACTGCAGAAAAGCTGGGTCCCGATGTTTTGGAATCGCCTGATCCCCTGGTGGGGTGGAGGTGGAAGGACCCTCAAGCGACTGATGAGCTGGAGGTATACACCCTTCGACCTGTCTCTGTTCACTCCGGTCAGGATGGATCATTTGAAGAACTTCAGGCACTGGTTAGTGGGAATGGCCCTGTGACAGTAAAGGGTACAGGGACCATCATGATGGATTTCGGACAGGTGAATGCAGCCTGGCTTGAGTTTGATTCTGACGATTTTAACGGAAGTGTGGAAATGAGTATCAGCGAGTACAATGAACCTGCGATACTGAATGCCGGGGCTCAACACCGGATCAAGACCCTGGAGCCCGTAAAATATGGCAACACCTACCGGCTGGAGCTTAATGATGAACTTTATGAAGGAGTTCGCTTCGGCTGGATCCATGTCCGATCCATCGATGCACCCTGGCACATCCGGGATGTCCGCCTGGTATGCCAGATCAAGCCCACAAATTATAGAGGCAGTTTTCAGTGCAATGATCCCGAATTGACCCGGATATGGTACACGGGAGCGTACGGTGTGAAGCTTAACCTGCTTAAAGATTTTTATGGGGCCATCCTAATGGAACGGAGCGACCGTTTTTCATGGACGGGTGATGCATTCACTTCCCAGGCAGCTTCACTGGTGGCTTTTGGGAACTACGATTTTATCCTGACCAACATTCATCATACCGCCGATCAGAATAATGGTATCCTTAGTTACTCCATGTACTGGATCCAGAGCCTTGTGGACTACTATTACTATACAGGTGACAGTGCCACGCTAATCCACTTCATAGACAATGCAAGGATAAAACTGGACCGGGCCTATTCACATTATGGCACCGATCCCAAATTGACTTTTTACGGCTGGGATGAACGAATTGGAGCCGGTTTTGAGGATCACAGTTGCAAGGAATCTCAGAATGCCTACAAAATGTTATGCATCGATTCCTGGCAGGATTTTGCACGGATGATGGAATCTTTAGGACGAACTACGCTGTCAGCGAAATATGAAGGTTATGCCCTGGAGAAAATTGAAGAGCTCAGACAGGATCCGGAGTGGTATGCCGGATTTGGTGTCCATGCAGCTTCAGATGCGATCAATGCTGGTTTTACCAGTCACATCGAGCAGGAAGTCCTGTTCCACAAAGTTTTCAGTGATCGATTGAACCGCTTATCCTATTCTCCTTTTAACCAGTATTTTATCATTCAATCCCTGGCAAAGGTGGGAAGGCCCAATGAAGCACTGGAGACCATCGGGGACTGTTGGGGAGGACAGTTGGATTATGGAGCCACTTCTTTCTTCGAGGTTTACAGACCTTCGTGGAATAAGGTCCTGGGATTCAATGATGCCCCTCCCAATAATCAGTGCGGTTACACCAGTTTTTGCCATCCCTGGGGAGGTGGCGTGGTCAAATGGCTCACTGAAGAAGTTCTTGGTATAAAGCCAGTCCAACCGGGTTTCCGGCAGTTTGATGTTTTCCCGCATCCAGGGACTAAACTCACACAGGTGAGTGGTACAATGCCCACTCCCATGGGGGGTATCCACGTTTCTTATGACGTGAGTAAGGGAAACTATGAAATCGATGTACCGGACGGACTGGAAGCCAGGATCGGCATTCCCTTTCTGGGGAAGGAGATCGTGGAGATTGAGCTTAATGGCAAGCTGGTCTGGTCCCAATCACAATCCCAATCCCAATCACCAGATCACGTTAGGGATCAAATTGACGTAGAGAAGGATTTCATTGTTTTCCCGGGCAGGGTTGGGGGCAGTCATATTTTTAGGGTGAGCTATGAAGGTGAGCAAAAGGCATACCCTGGATCAAACTGGATTTATCCTGCTGGTGCACCCGTTGAGGATGCAGAGACATCGGGAAACTGGATGGGAATTTATGGCTCTGATGGATATATATTGTGTGCATATCATCACAATAGCGATACCGTTCAGGATGAATTGCACCTGCCTGCTTATGTGAAGGAAGTCAACTATTCCAGGCAGCTTGGCATGCAATGGGCAGACGGAGTCAGTGATTCCAGGGCTCCTGCACCCGGACCAGGCAACGAAGCACCCCGGAATGTAGGTGCCATCTATACACAGGATCCCCTGGCAACCCTTCAGACCATGACCGTGGACATTCATATGAAAGCGGGGACCGAGCACCAGATTGCTCTCTATTTTGTGGATTGGGACGATGCCGGGCGGAGACTTGCAGTGGAGATGTTCGACCTAGAATCACGCCGGATCATTGCTCCGGTTCAGGTGGTAAATGATTATTCAGGTGGTAAATTCCTGGTTTTTAAATACAACGCCCCGGTTCGTTTCCGGATCAATCACATCCGGGGGCCCAACGCCACCCTGAGTGGGATATTTTTTGATTAAAGAACCTTAACAAAAGAGTGAATAATGAGAGAGCTGGCTTTTATTTTCTGCCTGTCCGGCATGATCAACCTTGTGAATGCACAGGATTGCCCCCATATACCCGAATGGTACTTTACTGAGAATGAGGAGTGCTGGACCTTTAGCAACAACCTCTCAGGGACCGTTAGTGACGGGATTCTGACCCTGACCATTGAAGGGGGTGATCCGTTTATGACCTCTCAAAGCGGTCTGAATATTAATGCTGAGGATAACTGGGAGATCCTCTTACGAATGAAGAACAATACCCCGGATACCACCGGTCAGGTCTATTTTATTACAACTACGGATCATGGATGGAGACAGGAAATGTCAAGGTCCTTTAAAGTGGTGCCCGAGGATTCAATTTTGCGTGATTATGTAATTGATATGAGTCAGGTTCTCTCCTGGAAGGGTTTCATTGAGCAATTTCGCCTTGATCCTGTGGCCTCAGCAAATTCTGGTACTGTGGAAATTGATCATATTATTATAACCCAACCTGACTGTGAAAAACAATACATCACTTTCCAGTCCATTGAGAACAGGACCGTATATGATGATCCTTTTGTGCTTCAGGCATCTTCTACTTCGGGGTTTCCCATTGAATTTGCGGTTACGGTGGGACCTGCCATCATCCAGGATTCCCTGTTGACCCTTACAGGCGAGGCTGGTGTGGTGGTGGTGACAGCCAATCAGGCCGGTGATTCAAGCTATTGTGTTGCCAGGGAAGTAAAACAGGCATTTCTTGTGAATGATACCATCGACCATGATACGGTTCAGACTCAATATTATACCGATCATTGGCTGGCTACCGATGCTCTGGGCAGATCGTTATCCACATATGATGCTGCCGGTCCGGTCAGGGACGAAAAGCTCGTTGGTGTTTTCTATTATGTCTGGCATGGAACCCACGGAGAGATTCCATATGATATTACTGAAATTTTAAAACAACCCGAGGCAGAACGACAATGGGGAGCGGTGAATGCATTTCATTGGTGGGGTGAGCCTGAACATGGTTATCACAGGTCAGAAGATCCCTGGGTAATCCGCAGGGATCTGCAGATGCTCACCAATGCAAAAGTGGATTTTCTGTTCATTGATGCGACCAATGCATATACCTATCTCAATGTGGTCAGGGAAGTTTGCAATGTCTCAGCGCAAATGAGGTCCGAAGGAATTCCCACACCCGATATCTGTTTTATTACCAATTCCTACAGTGGAGTTACCATGAATAAGATCTTCAATGAGTTTTACGCCACCGGTGACTATCAGGACCAGTGGTTTATGTGGGATGGTAAGCCCCTGATCATGGGGCAAGCCGATGATCCTGAACTGCTTCCCCATGTGAAGGATTTTTTTACCATCAAATACAGCTGGGCCTGGACCAATACGAAGAATGAACCAAACCACTGGCAGTGGCTTGACACCTATCCGCAGGACTGGGGTTGGAGTGAGGATCCGGATATCCCTGAGCAGATTATAGTCTCCGTTGCCAATCATCCCCTGTCCAATACAGGAACCAGCTACCATGATGGCGAACTCCCTCCTGTGAATGAGCAGTATCTGACTGAATACACGGGTCACGGCTTACATGCGAAAGAGCAGTGGGAGAGGGCACTTGAGGTGGATCCTGAAGTATTGATGGTTACCCAGTGGAATGAATGGACCGCACAACGGTTTATATGGGACCAGGGGGCCGGTACGTATGGCGGCAGACCCATATCCAACGGTGATTCATATTTTGTTGATGCATTTACAGAAGAATTCAACCGAGATATGGCTCCCATGAAGGGAGGACACACCGATAATTTTTACTATCAACTACTTTCCAACATCAGACAGTTTAAGGGCATGGAGGCCCCTCAGCAGTTCTCTGTACCACAATCCATCAGTGTGGACGGAAATTTTACGGAGTGGGACCATGTGATTCCGGCATTTTCTGATCCATCCGGTGATGTAATGCACCGGAATTTCAGAGGAATTGATCCGGCCACTACATATTTGAACAGCACCGGTCGAAATGATGTTCTATTATCCAGGGTCACATTTGACGATGATTCTATCTATTTCTATGTGAAAACCAAAGATCCGTTGACTCCTGTATCCGATACACTCTGGATGCTGCTGCTGCTGGATGTGGACAGGAATGCATACACCGGTTGGGAAGGATACGACTATGTGATCAACCATGAGATACTATCCACCGGTCTCTCCACACTTAAAAAATGGAACGGAACTGAGTGGACCCAAAGTGCAAATGTGAGTTATGCAGCCCATGACAATATGCTTGAACTCTCCGTTTCCAGAACCTCCATGGGACTTGACAGCGAAGCTCCTGAATTCTATTTCAAATGGGCCGATAACCCCGTCGAACTATCTGATATAAGCACTTTCTTTATGAATGGGGATGCGGCACCCGATCGCCGTTTTAAATATCATTTTGGCACCACCGAACCTCTGTATACACCTCAATCGGCTTTTAAGGAGCATCAGATTCCCGGGGAGATTCAGTTTGAAGATTTCGACAATGGCGATGCAGGTCTCGCTTATGCAGATGCTGATATCGAAAACAGGGGAGGTCATTACAGACCCGAATCATCTGTGGATATTGGGGAGAAGACAGATGGGGGTTTTTATGTGGGCTGGATCAACCATGGCGAATGGTTGGAGTATGAAGTAAATGTTAAGTCCATTGGGAAGTTTCGAATGAGCATCGATTATGCATCTGAGGAAGGTGGACAGGGTGCCATTCTTTATGTGGATGAAAGCATTACTCCAGACACCATCAGCTTTCCTTCAAGCGGGGGTCTTGACAACTGGACAAGTATCAGTGATCTGTTCATTCAGCTGACAGCCGGAACTCATATGCTTCGGATAGAGTTCGTGGATGCACGGGATGATTTAAACCTCGATAAAATTTCCATTACAGAAGAAGAGGTGGTATATCCAGGTGAGGGAGAGGGACTATTTCGAAGCTTATGGACAGCGGCTGTGGGTGGACGCGGATGGTTTGAGGATTCCATTTGTGGGGAGATCGATCCGGTTATTGACCATCAGTGGGAGGATGTCTCGCCAGGTTGTGGAATTGACAAAGATTTTTGGAATGCCCGTTGGGAAGGAGTGCTAGAGCCTCTGTTGTCAGAAACCTACACGCTTTACCTGACGGTTGATAATCTGGGTAAGCTGTGGCTCAACAATGAAATACTGATTGATGCATGGAAAAGCGGCTCCTCTGGTGAAGCCCATACAGCAGTCATCGACCTGGAAGCCGGCAAAAAGATTCCCATCCGGCTAGACTTTGCCGAAGCCCTGGGAAGTGCCTATGTCAAACTTGAGTGGGAAAGCCCCGGCAATCCCAGGGAAGTCATTCCTTCCGCCCAGTTATACCCGGAAATAGTTACCGGAATCGACCATAGTGGAATGAATCCTTCTGACTATATTAGCATCTATCCAAATCCCGCAGAAAATTCTATTACCATCCATGTTTCGGGTGCGGTCTCAGTAATGAAGATCAGGATCTGTGACCTGCAGGGTAGAATCATTTATGATGTTTCTCCTCCGGCTCTGGAGCGGTTTACAATGAATATGAGTGAGTGGAACAGGGGACTCTATTTTGTTGAAATTGAGACAAATTACGGAACGTCCGTTAAGAAACTGATTTTGCGATAAATTCGCCTCATTTTAAACTATTCTTCAAAAAACTTTCTATGATATAGAAAGGCAGAGAAACTAATGGATTTCCTGCTTTAAAAGGTGCTTGCGAAATTTTAACAGCCTTTTTACTCTGGTATTTTTCCAGGAAAAGATGAAGGCTTTTCATACGTCCTACCGAACCTGATTTGACTTCTACAGGGACAATTTGAGCTTTCAACTCCAATAAATAATCTATTTCAGCTGTGCTGTTTTTCGCTTTGCGGCCCCAGTAATACAGGGCCGGTTTAGTAAAAGGATCATGATATGCAATAAGTTCCTGCCCTACAAATTGTTCAGCTACAGCTCCTTTAAATATAGCTGTAAATTCTTTTTCTTTAACAGTTTCCGCATATATCCCACTTATAGCATGAAGCAGTCCAACATCCAGAAACAAGACTTTATAATAAATTTCATTCGCACTTGCAGCTAATGGGATACCTGCTCCGCTTGCCTGCCTTACTCTGGTAACAATGCCGGCCGTTTCCAGTAATTCTAAGGCTTCTTTCAGGTCTCTCGATTTGACAGTTCTATCCACCTGTGCATAGACGAATTTTTGTCCTACCATACCGGGGACTGCACTAAAAGTTTTCTTGAGGTACTGATGTTTTGACTTTCGGGCGTATTTTGCAAAATCATCAACATATGTATCAAGAATTGAACGTTGTATTCTTTGACAGTTTATTATGTCGTGTGTTGTTATGTACTCCTGTACCACTGCTGGCATGCCACCCGTTATAAAATACTTACGGATATATTCATTGAGCTTTGTGTGGAGGTTGTTTGGAAGGCTTTTTAATCTTGAAAAATCAGACAGGTAGGCACGTAGTTCCGATTCGCCTAAAGCAATCAGGAATTCACTAAAAGATAGAGGGAACAGATATAAATATTGAATTCGACCAACAGGTACCTTGAAGTTCTCTGACCTTAGCGCAAACTCAAGCAGTGAGCCTGCCGCTATGATATGGGTAGAAGGCATCTCTTCAAAAAAGTACCGCAATGACATGATTGCCTTCGGGCATTCCTGAATTTCATCAAGAAACAGTAGGGTTTTTCCAGGCTCTATTCTTTCACCTTTGTATAAAGATATTTTTTCAAGAATGTCAACAGGATCATATGTATTGAAGATATCTTTATACTCAGGGTTCCTTTCAAAGTTAAGAGTGACAAGCTTGTTAAACTCCTTTTCTCCGAACTCATTTATTGTGAATGATTTCCCGGTTTGCCTTGCTCCCCTTATCAATAAAGGACGACGATTCTTTTGATTTTTCCATTCACACAATTGTCTATATATGTCCCGTTTCATCTTTTCAATTAGAATATCAAGTGCTCTTTGTCATTACTCAAAGCAAATATAGATCATTATTGGCTGTTATCCAAGGATAAGTCGGTATAAAAATGGCTAATATCCAAGGTTAAAATGATATTGAGACGGTTAATATCCAAGGTTTTATTGCTTTTATCTCGAGATGAATTGATACACCCTGAAAGCGAGAATCAATTTTCTTTTGTTAATTTTAATGCAGTTTCAAATCCATTCATTGAATACATTCCAGAACAGTTATTGAGTAACTGAAATGCTATCCATAAGACTATAAAATATGACTATGAACAATCAGAAAAACCAAGACCAGCTGGCTGAACAGCTCGAAAGGAAAGGGCTTAACCTTGCAGCTATAAAAGAGAGCCTGAAAAACCAGGTAATTGAACTTCCTTCGTGGGCAGTTGGAAATTCAGGGACCCGTTACGGTACATTTCGTGACCCGGGTGCTGCGCAAACCATTTGGGACAAGATCGATGACTGTGCTGAGATCCAGCGATGGGTTGGTATTTGTCCCAAAATGGCCTCCCATGTACTTTGGGATGTAACAGATGATGGCAAGTATACTCCGGTGAAAGAGTATGCAGAAAGCAAGGGCATGTCCATAGGTACGGTACACCCTAATACCTTTATGGGTCAGCAATTTCGTTTTGGAAGCGTGTGTAACCCGTTTGAAGATGTACGCAACAGCACCCTGGAGCATTTCAGGGATTGTGTCCGCATCACCCGGGAAATGGGCTCAAAGTCAATAGGTATCTGGCTGGCCGATGGTACCAACTATCCCGGTCAGGACAACCTGTTTGAAAGAAAACACCGGTTGGAAGAGGGACTGGCGGACCTGTATGGGGCCATGGACCCTGACATGACACTGTTTGTTGAATATAAGCCTTTTGAACCTGCTTTCTACACCACTGATATAATGGATTGGGGTATGTCGCTCCTGCTCTGTAATAAGCTGGGTGACCGGGCAAAGGTTCTTGTGGACCTGGGGCACCACTTGCCAGGGGTGAATATCGAACAGATTATTGCCATTCTGCTGGATGAAAAGAAACTGGGAGGCTTCCATCTGAATAATTGCAAATATGCGGACGACGACCTGATGGTGGGATCCATCAATCCCCTGGAACTGTTCCTGATCTATGCCCAGCTCACAGAGAAAGAGGCCCATGGCAATAGCGATGAAATCACCTATATGCTTGATCAATCGCACAATATCGAACCCAGCATCGAGGGTATAATACAGTCTGTGATGAATACCCAGACTGCCTTTGCCAAAGCATTGATAATCGATCGCAAGGCACTGGCTGCGGAACAGCAGGAGGGCGATGTAATGATGGCCAACCGGATACTTATGGATGCCTATGAGACGGATGTAAGGCCCCTGCTGGCCCAGGTAAGGGCCGAAATGGGTCTGGAGCCTGATCCGCTGCTGGCCTACCGACGGGGTGGATATGCCGAAAAGATTGTAAAAAAGCGAAAAGGAACAGGTACTAATACATTAGGAGGATAAGATGATGACAGGAAGAGAACGCATGATCGCAGCATTACGGAGAGAAAAACCAGACCGGCTGCCCACACTTGAATGGATCATAAGCCCTAAGGTGATCAGGGCCATGACCGGTCAGGATTCAGAGATTGAATTTATACGCCAGATGGGTCTGGATGCCATCGCCATCGGCACCAATATGAAGAAGGAAAAGGTGGATGACCGCCATTTCAAGGACGAATGGGACATCACCAGGGTATCTTATGATGACTACCCCAATGCGGTAGGCCATCCCGTACAGGATGAAGCTGACCTGAAAAAGATTAAGATGCCCGATCCCGATGCGGACTATCGTTTCGACGATATTCGTGCTGCCATGGATGAGCTGCAGGGAGAGAAAGCAGTGGTGATTCGTCTGAGAGATGTCTTTTCGCAGCCCCGGGACCTGATGGGGTTTGAAAATTTCCTGATGGGTTTTTACACCCAGCCTGACCTGGTCTCACGAATCATGGAGATGAGCGTGGACTACAACAGTCGTCTGGCAGAGAATGTAAAGTCACTGGGGGGTGAGATTATTGTGGTAGGGGATGATATTGCCGATTCCAGTAGCCTCCTGCTTAGTCCCGAGCTCTACAGGGATATGGTAAAGCCCCATTTCAACAAGCTGATTCGCAAGTTTAAGGATCTGGGTCTCTATGTAATTAAGCATACCGACGGGAACATTATGGATGTGATCGAAGATCTTGTGGATTCGGGTATCGATTGTCTCGATCCCATTGATCCGCTGGCTGGTATGGATATCAAAGCCATCAAAGAGAAGTATGGATCAAAGGTCTGCCTCAAAGGAAATGTGGATTGCGTAAAGACACTAGTAGATAAGAGTCCCGAAGATGTTATTGCCGAAACCAAACAGTGCATTCTGGATGCCTCAGTGGGCGGAGGCCATATCATCTCCTCCAGCAATTCAATTCATGCAGGGATCAATCCTGTGAATTACAGGATATTCCTGGAGGCAGTGGAGGAGTTTGGCTATTATCCGCTTGATATGAATAAATTGAAATCAGAAGTCAATGGATAAAAGAAGGTACGTAGCCTTTGACCTGGGGGCGGAAAGCGGGAGGGCTGTCATAGGCTCTTTTGATAAAGGTCTGCTGAACTGCAAAGAGGTCTATCGATTCCCCAATAAGAGTACTGCCATGGGAGGCCAACTTTACTGGAATATGATTGGAATTTATGATCATCTGCTGGAAGGTCTTAAAACATGTACTAAACTTGTGGGTCAGGGGATAAACGGAATCGGGGTGGACAGCTGGGGCGTTGATTATTGCCTCATTGATGCACAGGGTAACATGGCAGGCAATGCCTTTAATTACCGTGACCCCCGCACCACAGGTACCCCGGAAATTATTGAAAATACGCTTGGTAGTGAACAGTTGTATGAAAAAACCGGTGTTCAGATGTTGCCTTTCAATACCCTGAACCAGCTGATTGCTGCAGTAAGGGCGGAGGACCCTACACTGGAAATAGCGGATCGCTTACTGTTTATTGCCGACTTTTTTCATTACTGTTTTACCGGGAAGAAGGTGGCAGAGTTTACTGCCGTGAGCATCTCGCAACTATACAACAATGGAACAGGACAATGGGATGATGCCATCTTTAATGCATTTGGCATTCGCCGGAAGATTGCCCCCGAAGTGGTGCAGGCAGGTACGGTTATAGGAGACCTTAAGCCGGAGATAGCCCGCCTGGTTGGACTGGACAGGACGAAGGTGATTGCCCCTGCTGTACACGATACCGCCAGCGCAGCGGTATGTATCCCCACCATAGAGGTAGGTGGCTGGGCATTCCTGAGTTCCGGGACATGGTCCATTGTGGGCCTTGAACTGGATGCACCCATCATGGATGAGAAGAGTATGGCCATGAACATATCCAATTCAGGCGGGGTATTGGGGAAAACACTCTATCTGAAAAATGTGATGGGGCTATGGATACTTCAGCAATGCAAAAGGATATGGAACAAGAAATCTCCGGTTCTCGATTATTCCGATATCGTGAACCGGGCTTTTAAAGCAACACCTTTTTCAGCCTTAATCGATCCGGATGACCTTCGCTTTCTCAATGCAGAGGATATGGTTGCAGAGGTGATCAGCTTTTGTAAAAAGAGTGGACAGAAGGTGCCCGAATATGACGATATCGGTACCATCAGCCGGATTATCTTCGAGAGCCTGGCCCTGAAGTACCGGTTTGTACTGGAACAGTTGATGGAAGGTGCCGGAAAGGAGGTGGAAACCATCTATCTCATCGGGGGAGGCGGTAAGAATGAGTTGCTGACCCAATTCACGGCCAATGCTACCGGGCGCAAAGTAATCACTGGTCCGTCGGAAGCATCATCGGTGGGTAATATCATGATGCAGGCTGTGGGCGATGGCATGATCAGCTCATTGGGAGAGGTCCGGACGATTATCATGAACTCTTTCGGAGTCAGAGAGTACACTCCGCACTACCCCAAAGAGTGGCAGACCATATATGATCGCTTTATATCGCTTATTTATAAATAAACCTAATCCTTTCCCTTTTTGCCCTGGCCGGATTGAATGCCTGTAACATGGCAGATAAATCCACTGAAAGGCCCAATATAATCTATATCATGCTTGACGAGGTGGGCTACTATGAGACTTCGTATATGGGAAATAAAAAGCTTATGACCCCCAGCATTGATAAAATGGCTGAGGAAGGGGTATTATTCACGAACGCATACGCCGGTGCCTCTTTATGTGCGCCGACCAGGGTTAGCCTGATGACCGGAAAACACATGGGGCATACCAGCATGAGAACTAATTCGGGAGGCATGCCGATCCGGGCAGATGAAGAAACAGTTGCATCAATGCTTAAAAATGCCGGGTATGCAACAGGTGGTTTCGGGAAATGGGGTTGTGGAAACCGTGGAACGTCCGGTGTACCGGAGAAGCATGGATTCGATGTTTTTTTCGGGTATTATGACCAGGTGCATGCGCACTCATTTTACCCGGAATACCTGATCAGGAACAGCACAGAAGTTCCTTTAAAGGGTAATACAGGAGTTTTTTATACGGGTGAGACACATGCTCAGGAAGAAATCTTCAGGGAATCGGTAAACTTCATTAAAGAGAATGCTGGCAGGCCATTTTTTTGCTATTTACCCTGGACTCCTCCACATGGTCTATGGGGAATACCGGAAGACCATCCATCTTACAAACTATTCGCAGATAAGGAATGGAAAGTAAAAGGTTCATGGAAAGAAGATGATGGCATTCGTTACGCAGCCCTGCTTCACATGGCAGACACCCAGATCGGTGAAATATTCAGATTGCTAAAAGAGCTGGGGATCGATGATCAGACCATTGTATTTTTCAGCGGGGACAACGGAGGGGCAAATTATTTCAGCTCGGAAGAGAATCCCCGTGGCCTGTTTGGTCCGAATGTGAATCCTGAAACCGGCGAAGAATTCAAAGGGAATAAGGGAAATGTTTATGAAGGAGGAATCAAAGTACCCATGGCCGTACGTTGGCCGGGAAAAATTAAACCAGGCACAACAAATGACATGCTTTGCTACTTCCCGGATTTTATGTCCACTGCAGCAGACCTTGCGGGAGTGGATGTGCCTGTAGAATGTGACGGGCTATCCATTCTTCCCACCCTGCTTGATAAGGGAGATCAGCAACAACATGACTATATGTTCTGGTTAGCCGGTAAACAGCATGCTGTTCGTTCCGGGATATGGAAAGCTTATGCCACATTATCGGAAGAGGAAGGCCTGGTAAACTGGGAACTGTATAACCTGAAACAAGATCCAGGAGAAACGAATAATATTGCGTCATCTGAGAGTAAGGTATTGTCTGAATTAAAAGAGGTTATGAAAGAGGCTTATGCTGAGCCTGTCGGGGGCGAGATATATGATAATGAACTGTATCGGAAAGACCATATAATCAACAGACCGAAACCTCAGAAAAACAGAACATCCCAAAACCAATAATGAAAAATCAGTACTCAATCCAGGTGATAGACCTCCTCCATAGGGGCCCACCAGACACCAGTCCCTGCTGATTCCACGGGTTCCTGGCAGGGATCTGTAAGTTTCCACCAGGCCTGGGTGAGGGAATCCTCAGCCATCTTTTTCATGTCTTGTTCAAAGTCATCTCCGGTATATTCAAAGTAGCTAAAGAGATGCCCGTCACGATAATAGATGGAGTAATTTCTTATGTTGCATTGCTTTAGCTTTATATTTATTCCGGGCCAGGGATCGGCATGCAGCGCTTTATACTCATCCAGTTTTTCAGGCTTCACTCTGATGACCGAGCCATATCTGACGATTTCCTCCTTCTCCTGAAAACAGGACTGAAGGAGGATGATCATCATACCTATAATCCAATACCTTGGTTTCAACATCTTGTTATATATTTTTTGTCAACCGAAATAGATATACAGCAGCACCATGATTATAAGGAGTACCAGAGCCCAGATCCTGGTGTCTTTGATGCTGCGGATCCTGGATCTGTATCCCTTGAGATGCTCCTTGGTGAAGATAAGATTTTCTATTTCAGCCAATGGCCTGGGTCTGGATGTCAGACTCAGCACATTGAATAAAACAACACACATCACAAACAACCACCAGGCCTGCATCAGGAAGGGGATTCCCAGTCCATCCGTAATAAACTTTGCACCCGAAATGGGTTCAAAATCGAAACAAAATACAATGCTTCCTGCCAGGAGCCCGAATATCAGCGTTGACAGGGCCACCCTGTCATTCCCCTTTTTGGATAGGATCCCCATGACAAATACAGCTGCAACTGGCGGGGAGAGCATGGACAGCACAACGGATATGGCATCGAAGATGCTTTCAAACCGGCCGATCCAGGGGGACCAGGAGATTGCCAATATAATGACAACCAGGCTGGCGATTCGCCCGGCCCTCAACACATTCTTATCTGGTGTGTCTGGTCGTATTCTTTTGACAATATCGATAGAGACGAGTGTTCCCACACTGTTCAATGCTGCTGATATGGTACTCATCAGGGCAGCAAGCAGGGCAGCTGTCATCAATCCCACCAATCCTTTGGGCAGCACATTGGAGATCAGCACCATCAGTGTGTCATTGGGATCGGTAATGATATCCCGGAAAAGGACATAGGCCAGGATACCCGGGAATACCATGATAAATACGGGCAGGATCTTCAGAAATCCGGCAAAAATCGGTCCGTTCTGGGCATCTGATAGCCTTTTTGCCCCCAGCACCTTCTGTACGATGGTCTGATCGGCACACCAGTAATAGATCCCTAGTACAGGGTAACCGAGCAGGATGGCATACCATGGAAGTATGGAATCTTTTCCAGACTGAAGCATGTCAAGTTGACCGGGTTTCAGGGCTGCTTTCAAATCAGCCATAGTATGGATCCCCTGATCTGGAAGCATGGCGATGGCCAGCACAGTTAGCAGGGTGGCCCCGCCAATGAGTATGACGGACTGAAATGATTCAATCACTACGATGGCCCGCAATCCACCCAGGATGCTATAGAGGGTTGTAATGAAAGCGATCACCAGGATCGATACCATCACATCTACCCCAAAGATGACCTTCATCACCACAGCACCGGCATAAAGACTGATCCCTATGTGGGAGAAAAGTGCTGTGATCACCACAATGAAGGCAAAGAAGGACCTGGAATTGGGGCCAAAGCGTTTCTCCAGGAACTCAGGCAGGGTGGATATCCGGTTCTTAAAGTAGAAGGGAGCAAAAAACAGCGCGAGGATGATCAACAGAAAGGTGGCCATCCACTCAAAATTGCCCCAGACGATTCCATCCTTGAATCCATTGGCTGCCAGACCCACCATATGGATGGTGGAAATATTGGCTGCAAAAAGTGCCGCCCCGATCATCCCCCAGTTCAGGGACCGGCCAGCCAGAAAGAATCCCTCACTGCTGATACTCTTTCTCCTGGCCGATAGTATACCGATCAGAATAATGATCAGCAGGTAGGCCAGGATAATCCCTGCATCAATAATTGAAATATTTTCTCTAACGGGTCCCATTTTGCATCACCTCTTCCATGCAAATTTGCTGCCAGTCCCAGAGCCGGCGGGGATCATACCTAACGGTCGAAATATCTTTCATAATCATCTCAATGTGGCACCTTCTATCGGCTTGTTCCAGGAAATCCCTGATCTCATGCCTGGCACGGTTTGAATCAAATTCCTTATCAGCAAAAATAGCAGGATTTGGTTTACGGCTGATCACATAATCGTCGCCCAGCCCTTCAATAGCCTTCCTGGTATCATTCCAGGGACTGCAAGAGACCTTTCTGAGGTTTGGGATCCTTTGCAGCAGGTGGCTTTTGTCTGCCATTGGTTCGCAGCATCCATAGTATGTAAGGCTCCACCGTTCCAACCATTTCAGGTCATGTTCTATGGCAAATTCCCAGTGCATTTCAGGAGAGACTTCAGAAAATATCTGGGCATTGGAACATCCCCACATATTGTGTGGTTTGATCCATTCAGGATCAAAGGGTTTTCCCGGCATCTCCACAGTATGGCCATATCCCCCTGATCCGATCCGGGTGTTGTTGCAATCCAGGGAGAGCAGGTTCTGCTCCTCGAACTGGTCCAGTTCGACCATCCAGGCTTCAACCATTCTTTCGTAGAAGGCATGTACCATATCGGGACGCAGGATCAGGTCCATCATGGCTTCCTGGATTCCCCACCAGCGGATCAGGAAATCCCATGGGGTGAACCAGATATGGGATTGGCCCTGCTTTTTTACCGGCAGCACAGGGCTGAATATATCATTCATCAGCTGGAACTTGATTTCTGTGGCTTCCCTGTTATGGGTAATGGTGGGGATCTTTAGCTTCTCCAGGTCATCCATATCCTGAATCTGGATATTGAAATGGCGGGAGACGATGTCGCTGGATTCATCAGTGATGGCCAGGTCCACATCCTCAATGATACCAAAATCAGTACTGTGAATGGAAAGAGGACAATCGAGCCAGGGATTGATAATCATATCTCCGGGCATGTGTTTCCACTGGTAGATGGTCTTGCGCATAAGATCTTCCTGGGAGCGGGCCCACTCATTCTCACATCGAATGGTCAGTTCATCATTGT
The DNA here is from genome assembly GCA_029938715.1 of Bacteroidales bacterium. Classification (GTDB taxonomy): domain Bacteria; phylum Bacteroidota; class Bacteroidia; order Bacteroidales. The sequence goes on from JAOZUK010000013.1 coordinate 46,612, forward strand.
AATTTATTTCATGCCATGGAATCTCATCGATCCAGATCATGGGCCGTTCCGATTCAAGGTCATTAAGCTTTTGCCACAAACGTGCCTTCTCCTTGTGGATGGGTAGAGATGCAATGCGGGCCCACTCTTCCGCCAGTGCCCTTAAGACATCGATCTCCCTCTGTTCAAGTAAGATCTCTTCGGCTACCTCTGGTGCAGTCCTGTGGCTGGGGTCATGTAACATGGGAGTACCGGGTTTTACGTGATCAGAAGTTGGATTGTTATTTATGAGTTTATGTACAGATTTATTTGTCGGGAACCTCCATCAGGATCTCCTGGTATATATCGGGCCTTCGCTGTTGGGCATTTCTGTTATGAGCGCGTGCATCACGTAACCGTTTTAGGTTAAGAGTGGCTGTAATGTATTGTTCCCCACTCTCGATACAAGATACTTTAATATTTCCAGGCCACTCTGCAATCATGGTCCCGCTTCCATAGGCCTGGTTGGTACAGATCATTGAAACAGTGTTGTGCCACATGGCTGTTTTAACAATGTGATCTTCCACCGATCCAAATCGGCTGTTGGGCCATACCAGAATTTCGGCGCCTTTTAGCGAGAGGATCCGGAAGGGTTCCGGGAACCAGCCGTCGTAGCAGGTAAGGATTCCGATTTTTGCAAAGTCCAGTTCGAATACAGGAAATTCCTCTCCTCTTTTCATAATCCATTCCGGATCGTTCTCCAGGAACCACTGTTCATCCTTTCCTGCAGGAGGTTCACTGAAAGCAGGTTGTCCTTCATATTTGTCTACCGCCGCATGGGTTTTATAGTATTTACCTTCAATTTCACCATTCCGACCGAAAAGGAGAATGGCATTGGCAAAACTTCCATCCTCAAATAGCTCCCAGCTGCCTATAATCACATAGATGTTATTTCGGGAAGCAGCTTCTGCAATGGCTTCTGTCTCCTTTCCGGGAACCTGGATCCTGCCCAGAATATACTCCGGGAAGACCACCAGTTGAGCGCTGTCATTTGCTGCCCGTTCGATGTATGGAATTACTTTCCCTACCAGGTCAATCTCCAGGCCGGGGGTTACGGTTTTATCATATCCCGTTAACTGAACCGCTGCTACTTTTACAAGGTCGGTCCGCTTCATGTGAAGCCAGGTGGAAATGTGGGTCTCGTTCCAGTTGTTTACCGAGGCGTAATCCACCATGGATATGTTTCCTTCGGTGGTAGGAACCTTGAATTGCATCCTGGTTCCAGGCAGTTCAGGTGTTTCAGGTGTGATTTCTACATATCCCTCACTGGAAATTATTGAAACAGGGTTGTTATAATCCGGATCTATATTCTCATCTCTTGAGAGTACAACAGGACCCCTTACCAGTGCTTTAAAATAATCTCCCTTCCGATTGCTTCCATGTGGAGCGTCCAATACACGACATCTCATATCCAGCTCAAGTTCGATCCTGTCGCCCCCGGACCATTTTCTTGTGATCTCCGCATAGGTGCCAGGTGTGACTTCCATGGGCTGACCATTCACTTTAAGCAGGGTAGAGGTGCTCCATTCCGGTATTCGCAGCCTCAGTGTATATTTTTCTTTTACCGACGACTCCAGCTCTATTTTCACCTTCCCACTTATGGGAAAATCTGTATCGATGATCAGTTTAGCAGGATTTCCTCCTGGGCTTGAAAGATTCACTATAGAGGCATTATAGAGGTTAATGACCGGTCCTTCCCCGGAAGACATAACAGCCACATAGGGTAGATAGGCCAATCCCATGGGGCCATTGAGGTTGCAACAGGTCACATGAACACTATTGATGATTCCTCCCCAGCCTGTGGTAATTGTTTTCGATCCATTCAAACGGTTCACATAGCTAAATCCGTCACCTCCTGGTTTCATGGCACCTGTTAATCCGTTATAGGCATATTTTTCGATCATATCCATGGCTGAAGGTTCTCCCGTCAACCTCAGAATCTGGCTACAGAGTTTCAACCAGGTAACTCCCACACAGGTTTCCATCATCCTGTTCATATCCGGATTGGTCTGCTCCAGGGCAGTATTTCCCCAGCCTTCACCCATAACGGCTGGATGATGAATATCCCCTCCGGCATTACCGATGATGGTAATTTCCTTTTCGATAATTTTATGATATAGGTTCATAAAAGCCTGCTTCCAGTGTTCATTGCCAGTGGCACGGTAGTATTCCACCAATCCCTCAAACAATGACATCATTTCATAGGCCTTTGGATAGACGCCTCCAATATCCATCGGATCTACATTATTAAAAGCATCTTCGATGACATTGTGCCCCAGAGCCCCGCCCTCATCTTCAACAATATACCTGGCAAAATCGAGGTAAGATGGTTCTCCGGTCAGCCAATACAAGCGCATCATGGGTTCAAGCAAGGTGCTCGATTCGATGTGATTTGGACTCCATCCCTGGTCAACTATCCTGGTTTTGGGTGGAGGTCCAATCTGCTCTATGATGCAATTGGCCTGGTTCACCATGGCTTCCAGTACTGCTGGATCCTGTTCCACATGGGTATAATAGCCGTGAAGCCCCAGCAACACATATTTTCTTTCCCAAAGATCTCCACCAGGTCCATCGGGTTGATCAGGTATTTCTGAACAGCTGATGCTGCCATTCTCCCTGACTGTTGTTAACAGATCTTTTACCGTTGATTGAAGGATCATTTTTAATTCCTGGTCCTGCGAATAACGGAAGAACATACTCCCCGAACGAACAGCCTTGCCCCACATTTCACCCTGGGCAAAGAAGTTTCGGCCGCTGCGGAAGAGCTGGACCAGGCTGTCATAGGGAACTACACCCTTGTTCCAGTGCTCCATGGAGCGCTCTATATCCTCCTCAAAAAAACCGTTGAATTGGATGGAATGTGCAGGTAAGGGAGTAAAACGATCGTTAACTGTCGAACTATTGGTACATGTACATGTGAGTATTGTCAAACCTGTCAGCAGGAGTGTTGGAAATACCTTGTTTCTCATAGTATAATCACTTCGTTTTTATTAAATCAATAATTGCAGCGCCACCCGGTTCCAGGTACCATTCCATAAGTGAATTTACATTCCCCGCAGGATTTGCAGCAATGGATGTAAACAGCTTATCAGTTTTCCAACCGGGCGAAAGAGAAAGGGAAAAAGAGGCAGCTTCTTCACAGCTGGCATTGGGTTCGTCTCTGACCACATAGCCAGCAAAAGCAGGATGTCCTTTATAGCTCTCCACCACCTGATGAATGACTGCAGTGTCTACCGCGATATCGGGCTTTAGCGCAAATGGTAAAATCCTTAAATCGATGGGTACAATACTGAAACCGGTCTTCTCGGCAAGGTCCATAGCCTTAAGGTTCTGCTCCTCATTGAAAGTCCCATTCCCCGGAACCAGGTATTCAATACCTGCTTCTTCGATCTCCTGATATCTTTCCAGGGTGACCTCTTCCAAAGGTGGACCTGAATAGGCCATAATGATGAACTCATTCAACAGGCCGGCCTTGTTCTGTTTGCTATCTATTGGAGCTTTGTTATTACCGTTACTGCATCCCAAAAGGAAGGAGATCAGAAAACCAACAGCAATATGATTTATCAGGTTTTTCATTCAAATGGATTTTACTTGCTCCTGTACATTAGTTGATTTTCTCACTCTCCTGGCTAAAATTCGTTAGACTAAAAGCAAGAAGTAAACCAAGGGAGAAAAGGCTTTTCATGTTATGTGTTTTTTAACTTAGTCTGTATATGGAACAGGAATGCCAAGGCGGGTCCAGTTGCCTGTAATTTTCAATAATTGAGGAGGGATGTTCCCGTCCCACCCCTGGAGAACACCTTCATATTCGCCTTTTTCATTGATCCAGAAGGCAAGGTCCATGCGCTCATTAAGCAAGATATCCATTTCACCTGATTTAAAATATTTTAAACCTCCTGCTGCCAGGGTTTCTACTCGTCCTTCCTGATTCAGGCGGACTGCTGCAACCCCTGTGGCGTCGAATGAAACCCGGTGATTCTGAACTTTTATTTCTGATAAGATTTGATCACCTGCAACATTTTCAGTCCCGGCCAAATGGATCACAGTGCCATCAATAAGACGGCAGTGACCTGTTGTTGGAGGAGCACTGAATGTGTGGGTGGAGTATTTGAGAGTTCCCGTTGCAGGGGTTTGGAGAGGAATTTGGTTTTTGTCAACGACTGAGCGAATCTCTTTTAACAGAGACAGGGGGTCATCAAATGAGACCATATTTTTTGGCAATAACTCTTCACCACCATAGGGCTGCCCATTAAAATCCCGGGTCCAGCTCCCAACCCGGTAGAGGGCAGTTTTCCCCTTTGAAGCATTTATGAAAAATTCGCCTACCGATTCCCTGCTAAATTCCGGGTGGTACAGGATAACTGCTGCATACCGCTGATCACCATAGCTTATCCATCCATTTTCATCCATCTGAAGATGGCCGGATTCAATCTCACTTGAGGGTATCAGATCAGCAGGGATGCCTGAGCTCCAAAGGCTATCTGCCAGGTCCATTCCCACATCATCGTAGGATGGACCCGCCCAGTTCATGGTATTGGCATGCCCGAATATGACGGCCACCGGACAATCGAGGGCGCTGTTGCTGATGTAGTTAAGCAGGCGGATCCTGCTCTCTGCGCGCATAAGATCTCCTCTCAAAAGTTCTAGCCGCTCATCCTCTCCCAGGGTATTTTCAGTGCTGGGATAGATCCTGTGATAGTTTATTCTACCACCTGCAAGGGCATGGCTCCATATGGAAGTTTCGTAGTCCCGCTTGTTATCGGCATAATACATGTTGTACCAGAGGGGACTGCCCCATTTTTTTGCAAGTGAAGTTCGCACCGGATAAGGTGTATGTTCATCGGTTTGTGCCCAATCACGAGTTGAGGCCCACCAATCCAGACCATTCTTTTTGTATTCGTTTAGATCGGGGTAGGGCCACCAGGTTGGATGTGTAGCCACCACTGCCTGCGAACCAAATACCTCCTTCACAGAGTGGTAGAAATCATCCTCCATCTGGCTGTTTCGTTGCCAGGACATCTCCATGAAATGATTAATGGCCATCTGTCGTTCTCTCTCCTTTCCCGCTATACCCAGATGCATCAACAAACAATCGTGAAGCAGCTCGCGCCCCCCGGTTTTTTCAGAGTAAGCCTTAGCCCTGTGCTTTGAGTACCAGTATTGATTTTTCTCAGGATTCCCATCAAAACAGGGAGGAAATCCCCATTCATCCTTGCAGACTCCTGCCAGTGGAACATCTGCATATCGCTCCAGGAGCTCATGTTGAAAGGAGCTCAAATGGGGAGCAAATACATCAGGTGCCAAATGGGTGAAGGAGACCATCACACAGGCGTAATTCCCCATGCTTTTTTTATTCCGTGGTATTTGGACGTGCACCGAATCCCTGGAAGAGGATATCAGGGTACATTCACTGGTGATCTCTTTCAGTGACGATAAATCTATTCCATCAGAGGTCCTGTTGTAAGCATAAACCCTTTGCAATGCACCGCTCAGGGGAATGTAGTGTGTGGTCCTGAAGGTGTAATGATCGCTTAGATCCTGGCTGTATGTAACTGTTTCAACTGCATCTTTCCCGGAAAGTTCAATCTCTTGCAGTACCAGCATCTCCTGAAGCTCATCGGGATATTTTGCCTGGAAGGCTCGTCTCGCAAGGCGTACATCCAGATCCACCACCAGCGGGATGCCTTTTTGTATGGCATATTCAGCGGCAAGTTTGATTTGATTCTGAAAATAGGGATCTGTAATCTCTTTTTCCGGAATCCTGAAGGTTGTGGTCAACAGGTTATAGGGGGAGTGAATGCTGGCCCTGTCCAGAAACTTCTGATATCCTAATGGTTCAAGCTGCTCTGTATGCCAGAACCAGCAGCCAAGCACAGGCATCACATGATCGGGTAGACGTATAGAAAGCTCCTTGCCGGAATTCTGTGCAGTTGCAGATAGAAAACTGACAAAAATCAAGCAGGTAAGTAAAATCCTTATTTTCATTTTCATCAAAGCGTCTTTAATCGATTCTTACAAGTCCTTCAAAGCTTAAATGTTGCTCCTCGATACCAAGTGAGTCCATTAATTCTCTGATTTCAATGGTTTGCAGAGTCCCTGTGTTATATCCTTCTCCCTGGTCGTTCTCATACACCCATGAGGGTGTTGGCCATAAGCAAACCCTGAAATCAATATTGCGGTAGAAGTCTTTGGAAACGCCCTGCTGACCATGGTGAGCCATTTGCAGGTAATCGCAATCCAGGTCATTCCTGTATGGCCCATTGTATAAACGGTCTCCTCCTTCAATTCCCATATCTCCTAAAAACAGCATGGACTTTTTTGCATCCCACACCCGTATGGCCATGGAAGAGTTGTTATAGGGGTTGACTGTGATGTCGTGGTTTGCCACACTTAAAATTTTGAAATAGGTCTGGTCTATCTCTACCGTCATCCCTGGTTGCGCATAATTCACAACCTGGATTCCCGAACTGTCAAGGTGGTGGTAAAAACTCTCGGTCAGCGTAGCGTTCTGGGCCTCATTGGCCTGATAAAAAGAAGGGGGTAATGCAGAGTGATAGACGGTTTTAATCCTTATCTCACCCGGCTCCATTAAAATCTGATTCAATGCCCCCATATGATCGGAATGAGGATGACTGATAAACCATGCTTCCACATCGTTCCCCAGGGCGGCCAGGAAACCTTTTAGAAAAGCGGTCTCTGCTTTAACCCCTCCATCCATAACAACCACTTTCCCGTTATTCATCTGGAATACATAGGAATTACCAATGGTATTGATCTGTGAAGGCAGCTGCCAAAGTGTAAAATTAGAAGCTTCCTGGGAGAGGAGCGAGACTTGAATGGACAGCATCACAAATGCTGACAAAACAATAATGATCTTGATGGATTTGATCTTCTTCATAATGATTTCGTGTGCTTATTTAAGATCTGGACTATAGGCCGGGTTGGGGATGGGAATCAGTCCCTCGGTTTCATCAATCAGACCATCCATTCGTTTCGCAAGCTTTTTTACACGTTTTGGTTCAGATGAGGCCAGGTCCACTGCTTCACTCTCATCATCAGCAAGGTTATAAAGCTCATACCTGTCGCTTTGATCGGGATTGTCGCAATACCACCGGATCAGTTTCCAGTCGCCCTGTCGCAACGAAGTGGATGGGCGATTGTGGGGATAGTGACAGAAGATCTCATCCCGGACCGCAATGTTGTTTTCCAGGGTGGGCTTCATACTCACTCCGTCAAATTCGAGCCCTTCGGGTACTTCCCATCCAAGCATATCCACAAAGGTGGGAAAGAAGTCGGTGGATTGTTGTAAGGCATCCGTTACCGTTCCTGCCTCTACTTTACCGGGCCAGACCACAATCAGAGGGACACGTGTACCTCCTTCATAGATGGAGCCTTTACCATTGCGCAAGGGTGATGCACTGGAGACCGGCACTCCATGGAATTCCTCTGGCATGTGCTGTTTATTGGAATTGATATAGGGACCATTGTCTCCCACAAAAATAATAACAGTATTGTTCAGAACTCCCGCCTGGTCGAGTGCTTCAACAAGCCGGCCCACCACTTCGTCGAGTGTTTCCAGCATGCCTGCATAAACCGGGTTGCGTTGAGGGGAAGCAGGATCGGCTTTGGCACGGTACTTATCAATCTGGTGTTCCTTGGCCTGCCAGGGTGCATGTACCTCCCAGGCCCAGTAGTTGAGGAAGAAGGGCTCGTTTTTGTGTTCATGGATATACTTGACAGCTACATCGGCCATCAGGTCCTCCAGGTTGTCGCCGGGTTTTCCGCGACTGTCATAAATCGGGAACGGGTAAAAGAATCCAGCAGCCAGGGGACTGGGAGCCGGACTATGGGGAATATCCAGGTCAAATCCCTGATCCAATGGACTGTATGGTACCGGACCCAGATGCCATTTGCCTATATGGGCAGTGGCATATCCCTGGGCTTTGAATGCTTCGGCCAGAGTGTAGTATTCTGTTTTAAAGCGGGTCAGGCTTACAGCATCCAATGTCTTTTTTCTGGCTGGAGCTGACTCAGCCAGTTGTTTATCAAGGACCAGTTTATTCAGGTGGCAAACAGGCACGGTAATCCCAATTCGGGAAGGATATAAGCCGGTCATGATGCTGGCCCTTGTTGGGGAACAGAGGGGATTTGCAGCATAGGCCTGGGTGAATTTCATCCCTTTATCGGCCAGGGCATCAATGTTGGGAGTTTCATGAAAGGTACTTCCATAGAGGGAAAGATCGTTCACTCCCAGGTCATCAGCCAGAATAAAGACTACATTGGGCGGATCGATCGCTGAAACCAGTGTAATTGCAAATACTCCAATTAATAATGCGACTAATTTTTTCATATGCAATTAACTTAAGTGCATTTAAATATACATCAAGTCTGGGTGTGAGTAAATGCACAAATTGGGAGATATATTG
>JAOZUK010000666.1 GCA_029938715.1 Bacteroidales bacterium
TGACATAAAGCACAAAAGCCTCTATAATAGTTGAAAATTTCCGACCAAAGAAGTTTCAATCAAAACGGAGGCTTTCATGCATCACAAGGATATCAAGCTCAGCGTACGAAAACAACTGAAAAAACAATATCCACGTTGGCATCGACTCAATCGTAAGGCCAAGAAAGAAATTGCCCGGAAAGTGCTGACAGAATTAACCAGCGAATACGATTTCAGTTGTGAAATTACTGCCTCACAGACAGAACTACTTGGCATAGAACAACAGGTTCCAGCCAAGGGTATTATAAAACTCAATGAGATGGCTCGCCTCATAGAAATGATCAACCAAAACAGTATCATAAAGCTCAGCAGTTACAAGCGTTCTCCTCTGTATATCAAGGACGAAGAGCTTCGCTATATTGATGAGCTGGTCGATAACAGGATCATCAACCGGCTCTTGGCCTACTCCGGTTATAGTCCAAGCATGCGTAACATTTTCCCAAGCAATTTGTTTCGTGCTGAATTGCTTAAGGCTATCAAGTACCCGGAGATCAGTTACCGTAAATTCTGCACTGAAGAATATCTGGGCCTGGATCGTAAACAAAATCGCGTCTTCTGCGGATTATCGTTGAGCAAAAAAGAAATGATCGACCATACCCAGCTCAGCAAATTCAGGACATCTCTCACATTTGCCCAGCAGGTGAATCTTCTGGTATATATCCTTCACCACTTTAACCAGTCAGGACTTCTTGGTGATAAAGTTCTGCATGGAATTGACTCAACGGAGCTGGCAAGTGACTGCAGACTTCCTCTGGCAACCGTTACTGTTAGAGGAAAGAAGGTTCGTATCTACAACGACATCGACTGTGACTGTGGTCGCCGTCGCAACAAACGAGACAAATCAATCTATGTTATCGGTTACCGTTTGCATACTCTGACCGCCATTGATGCCCAAACAGGGCATAGTTTTCCTATTGTATCCTTACTGGCACCGGCTAATCACCACGACAGTCATTTCTTGTCATTGTTGGTGAATCTAGCACAGGCCATGGGCGTTGATCTACAACTTGTCACTGCCGATGAGGCGTATCACGACAAAGACGGCAGCCTATTTCGAGAAACAGGAGTAACTGTGACAACACCCCCTTCATCCAAGGTGTCGCTACCAGAATATATCAATGGTTCCACCGGCACTGTCTTTTGTCATGACTCATGTGCTATCCCCATGTCTCACCTGGGTGTTGAAGAACAAAGCCACGAATATAAATGCGGTGCTGACCCTGGTGAATGTCACCATTCCAGCTCTTGCCCACAATACCGTTTGATTCCAATGGATAGCGGTTTGTTTCAGCGAATCCCCTACCATGTCACTGGAATGAAAAAAGCTCTCGATATCCGTAAGAATTGTGAAAGGCCGTTTAACTTGCTGAAAAACCAGACAGGCCTTGAAACTGTTCGTGTACGCAGTCAGTCAGCTACATTAGCACGATGTACGATCGGTTCCATTGCAGTTTTGTTGATAAAAATGGCCGGAATCCGGAAAAAGAAAACCATAGCCAAGCCAAAGCAGACACAGATGTTTAAAGACGCAGCATAACACAGGAAATCGTTCAACATTAGACGTTGTTAACAGATATTACTTGCTTTCAAAGACACATCTCTACCAGATTTAAC
>JAOZUK010000074.1 GCA_029938715.1 Bacteroidales bacterium
TCGACAGCAATTGGTTTTTCCATAAAAACATGCTTGCGGGCATTTATCGCCGCCTCAACATGTTTTGGACGGAAATGAGGCGGAGTGCAAAGCAATACCACATCCACACCCGCATCAATTACTTTCTGATAGCTGTCAAACCCCAGAAAACATTTTTCATCGGCAATCTCCACACCTTTTTTTTCCTTTAATTGTGCCCTGCAACTGTCAATCCTGTCCTGAAAAACATCGCCTAAAGCCACAACCTCCAATTTTGGCCCTGCATCCAAAAAATTAATGGCAGCTCCGGTACCGCGTCCACCACAGCCAATTAACCCTGCTTTTATAACACTGCCGTCGGGGGCCCGGTCAGGCATCTCAGGTGGTTCAATGATTGTTTTTGTTTTTTTCTCTGTTGAACAAGCCGATATGAAAGCTGCAGCTCCGAATGTACCGATAGTTGCTTTTGTTATAAAATCTCTTCGTTTTAAATCTTTCAGGTTCATCATTTACTTAAGTTTTCTAGATTGCTAATTGTAGGTAATGTGATGAGTAGATAAGTAAAAAGTCTTGCACGTCCTCATCTATTTGACTGTATATGTATTAGTTAGACAATATATACGACACGCAGCACAAGGAAATTACAGAAAATTTAAATGAATATCAAAAATTCATAGAAGACGTTAACAAAATAGGCGCAGTACGGCTACAGCAAAACCGAAGTAATACAAACAACCAACTCTCTGGTTGAGCATCTTGTATCCCTTGAGTATACTAGCCTCCCCAAGAAAACATAGCACATAAAATAGCAGATTCTGAAATTTCTAGTACAAATCGCACATCTGATTTCATGAGAAATCCAGCCAGGATATGGAAAAGGATCTGACTTGAACAAATCTCATGATATTCCGGAAAATGTCGGTTCAACAGTTTGGGATTATGTTTCTGGACTGACTGGAATTACCCTATAATACCGGGCATGGAACCATCTTATGCATTGCTCTTCGAGTTTTCCTCTCATAGAATGTATACCTCGCAGAGATTTCATGGGCACCGCCTGTTTGGGTGACAAGCCTTGTCAAAGTAAATTCATAACTATATCCGATCTTTATTGCCTTATGCCTATGTCCCACTGAAATGGCAAGAGCTGTGGCCACTGATCTCTGTAATTTAGAATTCCCCTTCCACCATCCGTTGCTCCAGCAAATGAAGGTGCCAGGTATAGAGGCGATGAATAAAATTGGGAAAATTGCGGATCCTGTGTCTTTCCTGCAGAAACAACAAAAGCCAGTATTACCATCAACTTTATATACTTCATTTTTATGAACATGTCCTATTCATTATAAATTATCATCACACTTCCAACCTGTGAGAATTTCTCTCCACTGTTATAAGATCCGGAAATACGATATACATAAACCCCTTCTGTTCGACTGTAACTGCCGCAGTTATGGTTTTACTGTCATAGCACTGAAACCCTGTGATAACATGAAGTGTAACATCATAAATTCCAGTCTCGAGATAGTTGTGAGTAGGGTTAATCTCATTGGACGTTTGTCCATCTCCAAATTCCCACATTACACTATCAAATGTGGTAGTTAGATTGAAACAGTTTATGGAAGTAGTTGAAAATACGAACAGCTTTGAAACGACTGTTAGCTGATCGCTTGAAGTTTTACTAATTATTTAGTGCGGTAATTCTTTCATATTGCAATTCACCTTCATCATTCTTTAGATTCACCTCATTGCAGTTGCTTGGATAGTCCACCCTGAAAGGACCATTTGGATCAAGCGAATGTCCGTTGGATCCTTCATACAGCCCGTTACATTCAACAATACCCGCGGGAGAATACCTGGTAACCCTTAAAAGTTTACTTTGAACTTCCATCACAAACCATGAACCGGCTCCCTCCCCACCTAACCATTGTGCATCTTCAGGGATATCACGATGTCTTTCGGGTTGTGGCAATGTAGATTTCAGTTCTAATTTATTGAGTCTTCGCATGGGAAAAAAAGCTTCACTACTAAGCATCTTTGGTAGAACAACTTTATGTTGAAGTGAATTTACATTATTCCGTGGAGTTGGGGTAAGCGGAACCAAAAGCTTTAAACGGAGCCTGTAATTCCACTTCGGATTTCCAGCCAGAATTACTGCATTGACAAAACGGGAACAGTTACTGCCTTTACGGATAAATGGCCCATAAGGCATCGGACTGGCTTTCTGCATATTCACTGCTCTGCCATAAGCAGCCTTAAAATTAATCTTACCATAAGAGGCATGTAATTCGCCTTCACCATGATAGGCCGGGTTTTGTTGTAACTCCTCCAATATCCCCCTGAAATTTAGAATGGTTTTCCCATCCCCGGAAGTCTGTGGAATAGTTTTCAATTCAAGGTCATGATCAGTCTCGGCACTGCGAACCCTCCCATGTTGAAAAGGAGCATGATACCTGCCAAAGTCAAAATAGTGACATTTTTTACCCTCTCTCTCAATCAGAACCAATGCTGCATGGCCGGCCTTGTAATAATTATTATTATTAATTCCTAACCACCGGGTAACCGGGTCATACCAGGCTCCCGGTTCCTTACAATATGTCTGTGGCCATGCAAGGGCTATTGCAAATCCTGTATGTAACTCACGGGAATTCATATTTGAATCTTGTGATTTGTATTCTCCAGGAGGTCAGAATAGTTCATTACAAATTTTCCTTTGTGAGGTGTTACCTGGGTAATACTAACCGTTTTCAGACCTTCATCACGGTGCATAACTAAATTTACTGTATTATCGCTGGTGTGGTATCCTGAATGAAAGTTCCAGACTTTATCAGATGACACTTTTGAATCATGTTCGGATAGAAAATTATTGAACCATTCTTTACGCAAGCGGCGATGCTCATCAGAATAAAGGGTAACGGATGACCATACATAAGATTGAGCCTGATCAAGCTCTTTAAGGTATTTATTAGTGCCGTCCCAGATAAATTCTGTGAAATAGATCAACTTTTTTCCTTTTATCTCCACAGTAATTATGGTAAAAGGTTCTGTTTTTGATAAATCCTGCTGACTAAAAAAAACCATTACATCTAAAGGGGAAGCAACCAGATCGGTCAATACTCTACCCCTGCTATGGGTATGAATGGATTGTTTTTCATGTGGAATGAATGCTCCGTTCAGAAGACAGCACAGGCGGCCTTTTTCATTGGCCGCTATCCACGAACCTCCTGCTAAAGCATCTTTAGGAAAGCATACCTGCATTCCCTGGAAATTATAGATCTCCGGATGAAAGGTTGGCCTTTGGACTTTTTCATCACGGTTGGAAGTGAGAATAAAGTCATTGTCATTTGAGGGGGGTATGTAGGTTACTGTGCACATGAATCCCTTCGATAACGAATGGTTGAATAGGCAACACCAAATTGTTCGTTTACCAGATCACTTAAGCGGAGGTCTATTAAACCGGCTTTTATAATAGCCTGGTGATGGATGCTATGTTCAATACAATAGGCCAGTTCCCTTCCCACCGAACTTGTAATCCGGTTTTGTGAGGAACCGCTTCTGCTGTAGTCTGCCTCAAACTTAACGGTTTGAGATTCATCGAGGGTATCGATTCCGGTTAGTAACCTTTCAATAACTTTAGCGGTGAAAGAGGGATCTGTCTCAATGCGCATATCACGCTCCCGCTTATCATAATTGATGGTTCCTGTAAATGAACCGGATACCAACAGAAGATAGAATTCGAGGATATGCCTGATGTGTTGTCCAATGGTCGCTCCAGATAGTATTTCAGATTCCTTGTTATAGTATTCAATTCCTAAAACATTAACAATTTCCTTCAACTGAAGCAGGTTTTCTTTAGCTGTTGTTTTCATATATTCACTTATAAAAATTCCAATTTTAATTTCTATTAATTATTATGTCGCACTTTTGCTGGAACCTGACAGATTAATTAACAAAAAACTGGCAAGAGTCTTATTTAGTATTCGAATTTGTTGTTTTAACCGGATTATATCTTCTGATTATCAGCTGGTTTGCATTGTCATATGTGAGATATTTGATTATCCAGCTTATAGCGATTGAAATTTTATTTCTGAAACCGGTAATTGAAATCAAATGTATAAATGACCATATCAACCAGCCCAACCTGCCATTCAGAAATATTAATTTCAGATCTGCGACAGCATCCTTTTTGCCTATGGTGGCCATAGAGCCTCTGTCCCTGTATTTAAAAGGTACATTGAATTTTTTGGTTTCGACTAAAGAGAGAATATTTTTCCCCAGTGCTTTTCCCTGTTGTATGGCTACCTGTGCCACCATCGGATGTCCTCTGGGATTTTCATCCGTAATCATGGCAGCAATATCTCCAATGGCAAAAATATTTTTCGTTCCGGCAACCTGATTGTATTCATTTACTTTGATGCGATTACCTGCTACTATTGACTGTGGATCTACTCCATTAATTGTATTTCCATGAACTCCTGCAGTCCATATGAGGGCACCGGCTTTTAGTGTTTCCGGACCGGACCCATTTTCAATCTGGATGTTCTCACCATCATAACCGGAAACCCGTGTATTCAGCAGAACATCAACGCCCAGATTTTCCAGGATTTTATGGGCATGATTCGACGACCGGACTGACATTGTTGGAAGTACCCTTCCTCCTGATTGGATCAGATATATTTTCATCAGATCCCCATTAATCTCCGGATAATCGTTCTTCAAAAGGTACTTTTTGAATTCGGCAAGTGAACCGGCCATTTCAACTCCGGCCGGCCCTCCTCCCACAACCACAAATTTAGTAAGGATCTCTTTCTCCCTGTCACTACTTCCATCTATCGATTTTTCCAGATTTTGTATCATCCAGCTTCTGATATTGATGGCATCGTTGATACTTTTTAACCCGATGCTATGGATCTCAATCTCTTTTGAACCATAATAGTTGGTACTGCTGCCGGTTGCAATGACCAGATAATCGTACCTGACAAAGCCAATGTCGGTCATTACACGGTTGTTGAGGGTATCAATACTTTCTACTTTGGCCATGCGGTATATCATGTTAATGCATGACTTGAATAGCTTTCTTACCGGCGTAACCACCGAGTCGGGTTCAAGACCACTAATTGCCACCTGGTACAAAAGTGGCTGAAATTGATGATGGTTATGCTGGTCCAGCAAGATCATCTGAACCGGTTTATGCTGCAAAGTTTTTACAAGATTTATCCCTGCGAAACCTGCCCCGATAATTACAACACGAGGCAAGTCATTATTTATGATAGCTATTTCCTGCATTTTCCTTGATTTAACAAAGGTGTTTTGCTACTGAACCTCGTATTCACCGGTAAGGGTGATTTCTATGCTTTTCCCAATTTTTGTAGATACCATTTCCGATTCATTAAAAGTGATACCATAGTCGGCCAGGGTGATATGAAAAGTAGAATTTATTGTCAGGATCTGGCCATTTACTTTGATAGTTCCGGTTTCATTGATCGGATTGGTTTTGTCTTTTATGGTCATGCTCCCTTCAATCTCTGCCTTGTACTCACCATTTTTGGTAAAATCGATCTCATCCAGATTGGTGATGGTACCTTTGAACTTTGATTTTGGAAACACACTTGATTCAAGAAAATGCTCATTGTTAAAGTGCTGTTGCATCATCGCTTTCTCAAACTCAAAGCTTTGAATAGGTACCGAAAAGATGACTTCACCTGATGAAGGTGCAATTGTACTTACTGTGGCATAATTATGTGCTTCAATATCCTCCACTGGTGTAGTTGAGAAAAACTTGATATGGGTTTTTGTGCTTACATACTTCCCGGGAGTCTCTGCATTTAAGGAAAATGTAAATACTGTTATAAACATTATTAAAGTGAATTTTAGATTTTTCATGATTTCATTTTTTTGTTTATTTATACTTTCAATGTCAAGAGTCGTGAATAACCTTAGACCTGACAAAAAAATTATTCAGGTAAGTTTTCCAATATCTCCTATTTGAAAAGCTGTACAAAAACCGTGATAAGAAGCACAACACCAATTACACGGTTAATATTTCTGGCAAGAAACCCGAAGCTGGAAAATATTTTCCGGCTGAAAAGTGCATAAATCCATAAAACCCCCATTTTGCCCAGCCAGATACCCAGTGCAAAGAGGGTAATGGATAGAATGTTGAACTCAGGCTCCCAGCGGGTATTGAGATAAGTCATTGCAAAAAGCCAATACAAAAGAACCTGAATACTTATCAGGTTGAGCAACATTCCTTTACGAAAGCCCGGATCTTTCCCGGTTGTTTTAGCTTCGTTGTGATTCTTTTTCAGAATGAAAACCAACCCCACCACGGCAGGAATAATTAAAACCAGGGTTTGCACCACCCGGTGGTCCCGGGTAAATTGTCCAATGAGGCTGCCTGCAATCAGTGCTGTTAGTCCGAAAAGCACTTCAATCCATGCTGCGCCATGTGCAACCTTTAAAGCTGCAATTTTATTCCTGTGGTAAGAAATATCAAGCACAGTTAAATTCACCAATCCGAAGGGCAATGCCCCAATGATAGTTATAATAATTGCTGATGCTAAAATATTCAATGGATTCATATTCACCTATTTGTCCTGGATGATAACTTCCGATATTTCAATTCCGGTTTGGGTTTCAATTCCAATAAGTTTCGCATAAGCAATGGAAGGAAACATGAAACTGCCACCATCGAACTTGACAAAAATTTGCGTAAGAGCTATCTCTTTGGTTCCTGAAAGAGTGAACACCTTGTATTGGTCACTGGCCATTCTTTTAAGCTTAAAAATCCTATCACTGTAAGCAGCAAGTCGAAAGTGCCATTCATTGCCTTCGTCATCTACGGAATTCATTGCTTTTATACCATAGGAAAATCGTTTTTGTATCAGGGTTAATGGCTCAACAATATTGTTTTCAGTCTTTTTTACCCAGAAAACTTTTATGGGCATATCCTGATTCAGGGAACCATCTGAATTGAGATTAGTCGCGTACCAGATCTCATCCGGGTCTTTGCTCCTTTCAATTTTAAAGAGGATCTGACTTTCATTTATATTCTTGGTTTCAGGTGCCTCAATGGCTGAAATGTTAAACCATGAAACCAAAAGAAGTGACAAGACTATATTTCTGCTCCAAGTTGACATATTCACAAAGACTGGTTAATTATTAATTTTGCTCGTATTCTGCCTCTACTGTAATTTCTAATTTTTTTGCAATGTTAGACGATGGTTTACCCTTGGCAAAAGTGATTTGGAAATCGGCAAGGGTTATATTAAATATGCTATTTAATGCTATCTGGTTCCCTTTAACAGTAATGGTTCCCTTTTCCCTTATGGGTTTGGTCACATCCTTAATGGTAAGTTCGCCTTCCACATCGGCTGAGTAGGATCCATCTTCGGAAAAATTAACCTGGTCGAGATTTAAAATGGTTGCTTTGAGCTTAGCTTTTGGATGGGTCTTTGTATCCAGGAATTTATCACTGTTATAGTGTTTCTGCATTAAAGATTTCTCAAATTCGAAACCTTGCATGGGTACTGAAAAAACCACTTCGCCGCTTTCTATGTTGATGGTACTAACTGAAGCAGTATTGTTTGCTTCGATATCTTCTGCCGGTGTAGTAGAGAAGAATTTGATGTTTGATTTTGAGCTGACTAGCTTCTCAGAAGTTTGTCCATACACTGCAACTGTCATTAATAGAAAGGTTGCAATTGATAAAAAAATTGATCTATTCATTATTTCTGATTATTAGCTTGATTATTTTAAAACTATGTCACTTTTCTCTATGATTACATGTTCATACATTTCAAGGTCGTCATCGTATGATGCACCGGAACGGATAACTCCTTTTATAGTGATCTTCTGATCAATCTGAACATTGTCAAGACTGCTATTCGTCTCAGAAGTGAAGGTTGCACTAACACCCGCTTTTACCTGTTCGCCTTTTAACAGGACTACCTTTTGCCCGCTAAAATCTTCAGATATTTTGCTTACTACTCCGGTTATTTCCAGTATTTTGGAATCGCCATCAGCCGCCAGGTATTTTTTATTGGCGGCCTCATTGTCGGTAAAGTACTCCGAAACAATTTCCGAAGCGGTTAAAGTGTAATCAGCATCAGCAGACTGAACATCCCGATGAGGCATGTTAAACATATACAATCCGATTCCGCCAGCAATTAATATGCCTGCTACTCCAAGTATGGCCACGATTTTTAAAACTTTTTTCCTTTTCATCTTACTGTTATTTTGATTTTGAAGAATCAGTCGGCGAAAAATTACAACCTGACAAAAATCTGCAGAACTTCTGAAAGCTCCTCCCCGCCGATGATACCGTTATGGGTGTACCGTATTTTATTCTTTACATACAATACCAGGTAAGGCACGCTGCCAATCTTGAGTTTCTTAATAAGTTTTTTGCTGGCATCTGCATTAATCTTAACGATGGTTATTTGCTCCATGTATTCGGTTTTCAGGCTATCAATAATAGGCATCATGGTACGACAGGGGCCACACCAGGGAGCATAAAAATCGATTAACAAAGGTTTTCCTGACTGGATCAGCGCATAATACTCGTCAGATTCCATTTTATTCTCCGAATCGGGACGTGCATTGGGTTCAACCACCACAGGCAGATCGTACAGGTCCCATTCCATGATACCGTGTTCCAGGTTATACACCTGTTTGTATCCGTTATCTGCAAGTATTTCCGCTGCCCGCTGACTACGATAACCTGTATTACAATAAAGATAAACAGGTTGGTCCCGGGGAAGTAATAGTAGTTTACGTTTGAAATCAAAGGCGTAATAGTTCAATTGCCCGGCATCGGCAATATGACCGTTTGCAAATTCTCCAGGTGTGCGCACATCAATAAGTGTGACCCCACCACCACTAAGGGTGTTGCTTAACTCTTCAGAATTGAACTGTCTGATTTGGGTGGATTGTCCAAAAGTGTATGTCGCAATGAACTGAAACGCAATAATCAATAAATATCTGTTCATAATCTCAACTATTATCTTTGAACAGATAGACGGTAAACAAAACGAACCCTGACAATCTTTATTGAAATTCTTTCTGCTATTTTGTGTCAGATAATTTTTCTGTAATGATGACTTTTAACTGTTTGATATCATCAACTGTGAATTCTCTCTTCTGACTGAGTGAAATGCCTTTTTCGATGAACAAGCTTTGCTTTTCATAATTCGAACAGGCACTACACATCATTTTATGTACCTTCAATTGAAGCTTTTCTTTTACTGAAAGCTTGAAATTAAGTCTCTTTTCGATGAGTTCCGTTGCCTTCAAACATGATAAGAAAAGCTTATGCATCAATTTTTTCATCCCAATACTTTAATTTTCAAACCAATTTTCTTCAACACAATTTCTCAATTGCAGCTTTGCTCTGTGAACGATCTGCCAAAAATTAGTAGGAGTAATGTCCAGTTCCTGACAGATCTCATCTCCGTTTTTACTCATGAGGTATTTAAGTTTTACACAGGTGTTCCATTTTTCCGGAAGCGCATCCATACATTTATTTAGAACTTCTTTAAAATCAACATCATCCAGTAGATTTGATTCATCATCATTCCATTCCATGGGTCGTTGTGCAACCTTCCAACTTCCCTCTTGATCAAAAAATTTGGAAAATACCTGGTTTTCGATCTTTACCGGTTGCTTTACTCTCTTCCTGTAGAAATCAATAATTTTATGGTTTAGAATGGAAAACAACCATGTCTTTGGAGAACTATCACCTCTAAATCCCTGAATTTTCTCTGCTGCAGCCAGAAAAGTATCCTGAACCAGATCTTTGGCCAGTTCGGGATCTGACACTTTATGCAATGCCCAGGAATATAGATCACCTGTAAATGTTTCGACCCATTCTGAAAGGTTACTTGCTGCTGCTGTCATTATCAAATTCCGGTTTCATCTTATTGATTGTTAAAGATATAAATGTTTGTTTAAGTTCCATCATCATATTTACCCTGCTAAATGAGATACTTGTGGGTGATTTGCTTAACCCGGCGATAGTCTTACCATCCGGCCATAAACCCTGCTTCCTGTTTGTAGCTTAATGAAGTATATTCCGCCTGGTAGATTATTTGCATTCCAGATGAATTGATGCACTCCGCTGTGGAAATTCCCGTGGGCCACTCTTTCTACATGGCTTCCCTGCATGTTCATTATATCAATACACACTTGCATGTTTTCGGGTAGTCTGACCCAAATAGTCGTGGAAGTTTTAAATGGATTAGGTTGCACTCTTAACATATCATTATCATTCATTGATGATAGTGAGGGTGATCGTTTCACGCCCACAGCTGGGTCGGTTTGAAGGTATAACACTACATCAATTCCTGGCCAGGGTGATGACAGCAACCTGGCTCCTCCATCGTGGTTAAAATAAGTCTTCTGTTCCACACCATTATCGGCACGCATCCACAAAAGAGTGTATGCACCTGCAGGCAAATCAGTTATTGTCAGAGAGGCTGTGCGAGAACTGATATTCGCAGCCTGACCGTCAATGCTGGCATTGGGATGATAAATAACATAGCTGGATTTTTTCTCTGAATGCATAACCTTTGGTCTGCTGGAACCTCTGGCAGGTGAGCTCACACAGTTATCGTCCGGAATATATCCCGAAAGCTCAATATTATTATCATGGAAAAAGTTCTTCACATGAACAATATTGTCCAATCCTTCAAATGAGCTTTGGCTGTAAGGCACAGTATCATCCCAATAACCACCATAACAGGCCGATCCGCTCGATAATGTCCATGCCCAGATTAATCTCCTGAAGTATATGTTTGGATGGTCCGGTTCTCTGTAAGTCTCGTACCTGTCCTCCCCATTGAAAACATGCACAGGATAGTTCGTATAATCTTTTACCTGATCCGCCGGTAGGGCATCAAGGGTTTCCAGGTGAAACAGCGTTGCCCATTTTGCATCTGTAAAATAGAAATCATCTCCACGAATGCCTCCTGTTGTAATAAGGTGTTCCCATGGGTCATTATTCATCAGGTATTCGCCAACCTCAATGGCCATTTCCACATTGTGTGGATGAGACGAACTGTATTCATAATCGTTAACCACTTCCCATATTATTTCGGGGAAAGCAGCGTAACGTGCCACCATATACTTCATTATCCGTATGTGTTGCTCCCCGGAGAGGTTGTACCAGAGTGTTTCATCACCAGTCCAACCTGTATTACACGCCGGCAAAAGAATAAATTCAACATACATATCCGGAAGACTATCAAGCATCCATATCAACCTCGTATCATTGGTTTGAAAATTATTGATGTTTAATTTATCATGATCACCACCATCAAAAAGTCGATCCCACTCGGTGAGTGCACCTACCATTGCTGCACGAATAAGAGTTATTCCTTTGGTCCATGAATCTCTGATAAAATCCTGCCATTTGTTATGGTCATTATTAAATATATAGTATGATGTATCTCCTATATTTAAAAACCATTTGCCATCATCAGAAGCCAATGCCTTGTTGTCTGCCGGATGTTTCTTCAGCAACCCTTTTAAATCTGAATTAACAGCTGAAAAGGATCCGTTTTTATTGTCCAATCCAGAATCTCTGGAAGAGACTGATTCCCACGACCAGTTCCCAATCTCGGTAATATAGCACCTCGCATGCCATGTATTGCTACCGTCATAAAAAGCATTTACAGTAATGGACAAGCCTGAAGAAGAGGTAAATGTAACCTCACAGGGCGTATCAAAAGGATTTACTACAGAGCCGTCCCCGGTTAAGGTTATTTCATGAACTCCGAATTTCTGCGCGGTTTCGGTGCCGCGGGTAAAATTAGTTGCATAGATTTCACTGGGTAAAATGGTCAAACAGACCCATAAGCATAGTATTAGTTTTTTCATACAAATTACGGAGTTGTTTTAATTGATAATTACGGGACTGATTTGTGATTACAGCACCTGTATGCTTTTTAGACTAATACCCCTGACCCTGATTGCAGCATCAAATGTACCCGGCACTTCCCATCCAAAATTCATGGAGGTAATGATCATATCTTCCAGCGTGGTGTTAAGAAAAACATCATGTTCTTTCATTGCCTCAAGAGCTCTTATGATAAGAGGCTTAATATCAATATGAGTTTCGTGCCAGTTGCCATCATGCAAACTCACATTACCCCATATTGTGGTCTCAGGCACTCCGTATATGAACGTACTGGTTCCAATATCCCATAAGACTATTTCATCGTCACGTAAAGTAGGATACCTGTAGTCAAAAGAGGGAAGACCAAACCAAATTCTTTGATTATAATCTGCCGAGTTACTATTGTTGTTAACAACCATAAAGTAGAAAGGAGATTGAGCTGTATGAAGGGATACGTTATAACTCCTTCCCTCCATTTTATTCTCGCATTTCTCGAGTTTAATTGCCATTGAAAAGTCCAATCGATCTGCCGCTCCTATGTTGGGACCAGTCTCATTAAAATTCTGAGCAATTAAAAGATGGGGCCACGGCTGACCGCTCACCCTCGCACTGTCATATTCCTCACTGGCATCCACTTCAAGCCAAAGAGAATGATCGGAGTACAGGGCTATCTTCTTGCCTTCATTGGCATACTCAATCCGACCATCAAGTCCATCCACTGGTGGTGTATCTGCCAGATCATATTTACTTTGCCACTGAGCAAGCATCCACACAGGGGATGAACCGTCATTCCCAAAATCAAGGGTATCCAGGTAAGTTTTTTCAAACCCACCTCCCTGCTGTACAATAGCCGGATCCAAAGGGGTTAATGCAAACCCCTTTTCAAACAGCGTATCTCCAATAATGTCGGTAGCAATTTCAGTTGGGCCAGGAGGTAAATCATCATTAAAAGGAGGAGGCAAATCCTCTTTACAGCTTAATGATAAGATCAGACCTATAAAGATTAATTGTCGCACTATAAGTTTTTTCTTTTAGAAAGAGAAAGTGTCAATTTTTGTGGACAAAAAATTGAATTATTTAATTATATCCAGGATTTTGAACCAGCGGGCTAAGCTCTATATCTGATTTTGGAATGGGAAACCACATTTTATAATGTTGCCAGTTGGTTTGTAGTACCGGAACTATGGTATTCCAATAACCGAGATCATTGCTTAACCCGGCGATGGTCTCATCGATCTTTCCAAATCTAATCAGGTCAATTCTGCGCCAACCTTCAAAGCAAAGTTCTCTGGAGCGTGAGTCTAAAAGCTCGGTTAAAAAATCCACATGATAATAGGATGCAGTTAAACTGTCAAGATGAGCATCATCAACGGCAATACGCGCCCTTACTTCTCTTAGTCTGGATCGTGCCCCTGCTTCATCTCCTGTGAAATATCGGGCTTCGGCATTATGCAAAAGAATATCGGCATATCGTATCAATATGATATCGCCGTCAGACCAGGCACTTGAAATACTTTTTGCCGCAGCTTCCCTGTACCTGTATTTCCCAACACACAGATCTTCTTCCATTGGATCTGTTAACGGGGTGGGTATATAATAAGTAACTCCTTCAATATTTTCTGTCGGATTATAGGTAAACAAACCCTGTGTCATATTTTGAGACCTCCTTAAATCTGTAGAATCATACCTGTAAAAAAGTTCACCCACAGGCCTTAACTGACCATATCCACCTCCGGCAGCAGGTACACCCACAGGAATTTGCCAGAATAGCAAAAGATTAAGATTCCCGCTGCTCACATTTTTACTCCCCAATAGTGAGAAGAGACTCTCCTCCGCCTTCCATTGTTCGGTGGTTTCCCTAAAAAGATAATCATACTTTTCTGTTAGCTTAAAACCGCTGTTAGCAATGATATCATCTGTTACCTCTTTGGCTCTTGTATACATAGCATCGGCATCCACCCAGGCAAAACTATTTAATTCGAAGTTTAAATCTTCGCCAACATTATTCATTTTAAAACTGGCCAGGTAGCTGTATACCTTGGTTAAATAGCCGGCAGCAGACCATTTATCAGCCCTCCCGGGTTTGATTGCCCTCTCTGCCAGTGTCTCATAAGCATACATGAGATCTGATGTAATCTGGTCATATACTATCTCAACAGATTCTCTTTGCAGATCAGCAGAATGGTCAGACGCAGTAAATATAGGAAGGCCGCCAAATTCGACAGCTAAATAGAAATAGTATAAGCCCCGTAGAAAACGTGCTTCTCCTATCATTTCCATTTTTCGATTTTCATCCATATCAACCCCGTCAATGCTCTCTAAAAAGTAATTGATACGGTTAATACCCACAAAAAACACAAACCAATGATCTTTAAGTTTTGGATTTTGGCTTGTATATGTAGCATTCCCAAAGGGGCCCCAGTTAGGATCTACATTACCCTCCCTCAACACCACTTCGTCGGTACCTCCGTTAAGCATAAACGGCACGGTTGCTATAAATGACCCGGCCCAAGCACTTCCCTGCACATATTCTGCATTAAGTATATTATAACAACCTGTTAATCCAAGTTCAGCGCCCTGTGCTGATGTATACAGGTTTTCAACAGTAGTAAATGAATAGGGTTGTGTATCCAGATAATCGGTGCAACTGTTGAGACCAACTGCTAAAACTCCTGACAGGAACAGTAATATATATTTAAAATTCCACATTGATTCCAAATAAAATTGTCTTTGCCCTTGGGTATGAAATGCGATCAACTCCACTTAACAAAATATTGCCAGTATTCACTTCCGGGTCAAATCCGGAATAGTTGGTCCATGTATATAAATTATTACCTGTCACATAGATCCGGGCACTGCTTAGATGTAAAGTCGAAAGAGCCCTGGACCGCAAAGTATATCCGAGGGATATACTGTTCAACCTTAAATAGGATGCATCTTCAACATAGTAATCGGAAGCGAGGTATGAAGTTGGATTTCTGTCAGCGTAGTCGCCATACCTAACAGAAGGATTATCTAAAGTCCAGTGGTTTTCATAGAACTCTTTTGAAACATTCATATATCCATGTGCGATACCGCCCTCTAAACGAAATTTTGACTCATTGAATATTTCATTGCCGTAAGACCCTTCAAAAAACAGATTCAGATCAAAATTTTTATACTGAAATGTATTCCTTAATCCACCGAAAAACAGAGGCTGGCTAGTGCTTATAGGTTGTCTGTCATCATCCAGGTTTATTTCGTTATCGCCATCAAGGTCAAGAAATTTGTGAGAGCCAGGT
Source organism: Bacteroidales bacterium (assembly GCA_029938715.1). Lineage (GTDB taxonomy): Bacteria > Bacteroidota > Bacteroidia > Bacteroidales. The sequence continues at coordinate 15,154 of JAOZUK010000074.1, forward strand.
CTTACATTGATACCTGCTACTGAAACAACACCATCATTTAACACATAAATCCTATCCTCATGAGGTATATTAATATCATTGCCATTTTGCCAGTTAAAATCGGTTAACTGGTAAATCCCATCAAACAGATAACCATACGCTTCACCAAGAGGTCTTCCTATATTTACCCGACCAATATCCTGTATCCAGCCATCTGGTATAATTACCGGTATAAAATCAATAAGACCTAAATCCACAACACTGTTTTTATTATGACTGATATTAAAATCTGTAACCCATTTGAAATCTTTTTTATCAATATTTCTTGAGGAGAATTGAAATTCTATACCCTTATTGTCAACCCTGCCTATATTTTGCCATTGCTGTGAATAGCCTGTACGACCAGCCACAGGGGTCGGTATTAACATATCGTAGGTTTGTTTTGCATAAAGATCAACAGTAAGAGTAAGTGCATGATCCAGAAATCCCAGGTCGAAGCCAATATTAGTCTGATGCGTGGTTTCCCATTTTAACAGATCATTGGACCGGGAAACTGCAGCCATTCCTAACTCTCCATTATAATAACTGTTTTCCAACCGTGCCAGATAACTGTGTGAAGGAATACGATCATTTCCAGACACTCCATAGCTTAACCTTACCTTGACGTTGCTAAACAATGATTGACTTTGCATAAAATCTTCATCAATCATCAACCAGGCATAGGCAAGCGACGGGAAATAACCATATCGATTGCCAGGCCCAAACTTATCAGATCCATCAGCCCTGAATGTTGCCGTCACTATATGTTTCTCCCTGAAAATATAGTTAAGGCGTCCGAAAAACGAAACCCGTCTGCTATTATCACGGAACGAAGAAGAGTTCTTAGTTGTGCTCCCTTTGCTGATATCAAATACACCCGTAGATTCATCTAAAAAATTTGTCTTCGTAACATTAAACCATTCATAATTGTATAAATTGGTTTCTGTGGCAATCATTGCATTCAGGCTGTGTCTCTCATTAAACCATTTTGAATAATGCAATTGGGCTGAACCATTGATTGAATAAGTGCTCGCATCTCCAATACTGCTATAACCATTGTCATTTGCACCCCAATTCGTGTATTTACCATAAAACTCTGACCCTTTTGAACTAGATACTGAACCACTTCCATTTAATACAAGCTTTAGTCCCTTTGCCATATTATAATGTAAAAAGAGATTTGTATTAAAGGCCTTTGTCGCTGATTTTTTGTAAGCATCGTCAATCATGGAAGATGGTGAAATATAAACATTTCCAGGATCAAATGTGGGGTTGTACAGTTCGACTGGTGTGGAGACAACCAGGTTCTGAACCACCCCATTAAACAGATCACTTCCCCCTCCACTCTGAGCTGCTCCATTTAGTTCATAGTAAGCAGCACTGGCCGAGAGCCCAACAAACAGTTTTTCGCTTTTTTGGTGATCAACTTTCATCCTCATTGATAATCTATGCTGGCAATTATTTTGAACAATAGCCTCATTATCAAGATATCCAAGGGTAACATAATAACCGGTTTTGTCCGACTTCCCACTCAAGGAGAGGTCGTAATTTTGCCTGAAACCGGTCCTTAAAATTTCATCCTGCCAATCATGCTGGGTTAATTCATAAGGATCTCTTGGAAGATCGGGATCCATATTATAGAAAAACAGATATCCATCCGGATCCACATCTCTTCTGTATTCAATAAATTCGTTCCCGTTAAGTACATCCAGTTTTTTAGAGGTCTCTGTCACGCCAAAATTGGTACTAAAACTTATTAAAGAGGCTCCTTTTTTACCACTCTTGGTCTCAATGATGATGACTCCATTTGCACCTCTAGACCCATAAATTGCAGCGGCAGAAGCATCCTTTAAAATTGTAATAGACTCTATATCAGTAGGATTTATTATGCTTAGTGGATTTGAAGAATTCCCATTTCCAATGGTAGCAGAAGCCAATTCATCCGTGTTTACATCATAAGGCATTCCGTCAATCACGAACAATGGGTTTGTCCCCGCTGAAATCGAATTATACCCCCGGATAGTTATATCAACACCCGCACCCGGCTCACCGGAAGCCGTGTTAATATATACACCCGCAACTTTCCCCTGCAGGCCTCCCATAATATCCACAGGACTATTACTAACTAATTCATCGGAATCTATTGTAGAGATGGAGCCTGTCACATCTTTTTCCCTTTGTGAGCCATACCCAATGGCGATCACTTCACCCAGTGAGGTAATCTCTTTTTCCATCACCAACACAAAATGCAACGTTCCACCCATGAGAATCTCCTGCGGTTTCATTCCTACATATGAAAATTGGAGGGTTTGCGCACTCTCCTGAACCTCCAGTTGAAAATCTCCATTCTTGCCGGTAATGGTCCCGGTTGTTGATCCTTTAACTAGTACGGAAACTCCAGGAACGGGATCTCCTTTCTCCCCAGTTACGTTACCGGTAATTGTCTTCTTGCCGGCCTGTCCTATTGTATTATTCGGGATAGAAGGGACTCCGGTCTCTTCTAAGCTTAGAATTACAATTTGCCGATCGTAAATTTTGTAAGAGTGAGATGTGCCTTGAAGTACCTGGTCAAGTAGTTCATTAACTGGTTGATTTTTGACTTTTACATTTACCCTTCGATTCAAATCCACAGAGTGTTCACTGTACAGAAGAATAAATTCGCTCATTTCTTCAATATGCTGAAAAACAAGCTTTACGGGCGCACTATTTAACTCCAGGGTGAAGGTAGCTTGCTGAGAATAACTATCTGTTGCAGAAATCGCAAACAATGTAATTAACAGAATAGTTATCAATTTCATTCTCTACAAATGCTTTTTAACGCATTCACGTATCACAAGGTGAATTCTTACGTTATTTTTTCATAATTTTGTAAAGTTTAGATTAATACGCTTAATTTAAATGTTTAGAAAACCGGTGAGCATACCCGCTTACCGGTTTTCGTTTTTATTAATATAAATGGTATTCTCTTCAATTCGATATTCGATTCTTGCCACATCACCCAGGGCTGCCATCACATCTTCTATTGATTCCTTCAAGTCCAGCTTACCCGAAATCAATTCGGAGGAGTGGAAATTCTCGGGAATTTTAATTTCTACATTATAAAACCGTTCCAGTTTAGCAAAGACAGATGGTAAACCCTCTTCTGAGAATTGGAACATACCTTCAGTCCATGTAATATATATTTCAGCATTGGGCTCAGCAGAAACAGAAACATCATTATTTTGTTTATCAAAGCTACCTTTTTGGTATGGACTTAAAATTACCTCGTTTTTGCCCAGACCAAAGCCTGTGGTTTTACGTAAGCCAACACTTCCTTCAAGGAGAATTGTCTCAATCTTATCATCATTTGTGTGTGCAGAGACGTTGAAATGGGTTCCTATAACTCTGATTTCCAATTGACTGGCATTTACAATAAAGGGTTGAGTTTTGTTTTCAGCTACTTCAAAGTAGGCCTCCCCTTCCAGAAACACATTTCTGGTTTTTTCAGTAAATCTGGTGGGAAACGCAAAGTGACTTCCTGCATTGAGCCAAACTTTTGTTCCGTCAGCAAGTAGCAGTTCCGACTTTTTACCGAAAGGAATCACCACCTCGTTCATCTGAACCTTCCTGTCATTATTAATCTCTTTAGTTGATAAATTGATAATGGTGTCATTGTTTAACATTAATTCAGTATCACTAATCAGTGAAAGTTTTGAATTATAAGTTTTTAAACTGATTTCTTCCCCATCTGAAAGGAGTAATCGGGTATCATTGCTTTGATGCTGAAACTCTGAAGAGACAAACTGATAACTGCTGTTTTTTTCTCCCAGGTAGATATAGGCAAAAGTGCCAATGGAGAGGAACAGAAGAATTGAGGCGGCCCAATAGAGGCTCCTTCGCATATTCAACGACCTGGTTTCCGGCCTATATGTTTTGGAAAATTTTTCAATATTACTCCACATCTCCAGCTCATCCTTCTTCTCCAAAACGTTCGAATGGTCCTGTAACAACAGGACTATTTCACGGGCTTCTGCTGCTCTATTCCCAAAATCAGGATTTTCTTCAAGTAACTTTACCCACGCTTCGTTATGATCACCTTTTAAAACCCAGTCAATAAACTGCTTTTCATCTGCAAGTTGCTCAATACTATATTTAATATATTTGGAATTCATACGGGATTATTCTCAACGCTATAATTTTATAAAACTAACACATATTCATTTATATTATAAAGAGGATTGGTTAATTTTTGTGGACAACCAATTCCTTAAAGATTGTAAAGCTCTGAAATTTTGTTTTCTGGCCGAGTCGTATTTAAGCGATGTTATCTGACAAATATGTTCGTAGTCAAAATTGCAGGTATACCTGTAATAAAGTATTTCGCGTTGTTTGGGTGTTAATGTTTTTAAGCCTTCCCGAACCAATTTCTCTCTGGGAGATAACTCCTCCTTTTCGAACAACTCATATTCAGAAAAACTAACCAGGTCAGCATCCATTGTTTTTTCAACATCTGTATCTACACGTAACGGTCTCTTTTTAAGGGTTGCGATAAGTTTTCTTCTGAAGGAAGCAATCAAATAGAATTTTATACTATCGGTACTCCCCAGGTTTTTTCGGGTTCTTATCAAATCAAAAAAAAGATCCTGGATGGTGTCTTTCACTAATTCGTTGTCGCTTGTAAACTTTTTTCCGTACCGGAAAAGTAGCTGAACATTTTGTTCGTAGATACAAGAAAGTGCCTCAGGATCACCGCTCTTAAAACTCCCCCACAAATCTTTATCAGAGATCTTATCTCTTTCCATAATTCAAGTATAACAACAAAATGACACTGTTCAAAACATCTATTTGAAAAGTTTTCTTCTTCATTCTGTCCACAAAGATTCAAGGTCTCTCTTTCTAATACATATAGAGCATGCATGAAGCGTGTGATTCAGTTTTCAATGCCTCAGAAGATCCTACTATGAAACGGATA
>JAOZUK010000014.1:0-8883 GCA_029938715.1 Bacteroidales bacterium
GTTCTGATATAAGTGACCATATTCTGATACATAAAATAGACCATCAGGCTGATCACAATAAACCCTGTCACAGCGATTATATTTTGCAACAGATTGTTTCTATGTTGTCCCATCACTTTTTTATTGTTCAGTATCAGGAACAAGCCTACAGCAATAAGTGGAACCGCCAGCATGGAGGATGCCTGGGCCATAATCAGCGCATAGATCACATTGCCCCTGAAGAAAACGGCCACAAGCATGCCTATGAGCAGTATGGCAATGATAAATAGTTTGGTCGTCCGGTCATTCATCGACCGACCCAGACCGAGCCCATCTGCAAGCAGACCGCCCCCGATAACCGAGTTTACCATCATGGATGAGAATGCAGCCGCACAAAGACCTACACTGAAGATTACCTTAGCATAGCCCCCGAACAAAGCCTCCATTTGCATGGCCATATCGGCTGCCGAAGTGACCAGGATTCCCCTGGGATGCAACGCTGCTGCTGAAGTGATTAAGACTGTAGCCGATATTAAAGCAAGGAGTAAGATTCCTATGTAGGTGTCTCTAAGACTGCTTTTCAGATTCTCCTTTTTCCAGCCCTTATCCTGTGCCAGATAGGACTGGTACAATGCAGCTGCCAGAGCAAATGAGGTGGCCATCAATGCAGCCACAACATTTAGACTGTCAGGAGATAATTTCGAAGGAATAAAACCTTTTGCAAGCGGAGCAATCTCAGGTTTGGTCATAATAAGATTGATAAAAAAAGCCAGGATTATTATCATCACCATCATCTTCATCAGGCGCTCCAAAACCTTATAAAGATTTTTAGCCCAGAAAACAAGTATAATTCCCATTGGTGTAAAGATGATGGGCCAGACACGTTCATTAATTCCAGTGATTCCCTCCATGCCGATGCCGATGCCCAGGTTATTGCCAAACTGAAAGCTCGAAGTAGAGAGAAATGCAGAGATGCCGATGGCTATGGCAAACCACCTGCCATAATTCTCTGCAATGGACTGCAGAATTGATTTGCTGTTCATGACACCAAAGCGTGCTCCCATGGAAGTGTAGGTAATCATAAATATCGTTGCTAACACAATCACCCAGAGGAAAGCATAGCCATATTCTGAGCCTATTCTAGATGCAACAGTAATACTGCCCGGACCCAATACAACCGAAGCGATAATAAAACCCGGACCAACTGATTTAAAGAATTTTTTAATCTTACTAAGCATGGAATAAATTTAATGAATTACCACCAACCCTCCGGCATATTCTCAATACCTTCAAATAGACCTGAGACTCCTTCAGCCGGTCCATAGTAAACACTTCCACCATAAGTGGTCAGAAAAAGCATCCCGGGATGATTGACATCAGGAATGGCTTTTTGACCCCATTTAAACCGGTAACCCTCCAACCTGTTCCACGAATTGCCCGAGTCATCACTTCTGTATGCGGCATTCTGAAAAGTATTGATAAATATGGTTTCTGGCCTTTGCTTATCGATCCCAGCCGAATTGACGCGAACCCTCTCGTCAAATACCTGTCTCCAGCTCATTCCCCCATCTTCGGTTTTGATAACACCTCCAAAGAGATCTCTACCCTCATCCTTACGGGGCCAGCAACTCACATACATAATTTCAGAATTTTCCGGATCAATTTGCAAGTCATGGGGTCCGTTTACTCCCTCCGGAAGTTCCAGTTGCTGCCACAATTCTGCCTGGTTATCACTGTAATAGATAACTCCATCCACAGCTTCTTCCTTTCGTTTCCCACGTGCACAAAGCAAAAACAGACGCCCATTGGAATTCTGTTGTACCTGCCAGGCAAACAGGTTATCACCCAATCCACTGTTTGACTCATTCCAGCTATTGCCTCCATCCACGGATTTGTATATCCCCTTATCAAAAACGCTGACATAAAGTGTCCTGGAGTGAATCGGAGTACTGGCATCCAGCAGAATATTCGTACAAACGGAATTTTCGGGCAATCCTTTGTTGCTTTTCTGCCAATTGAGACCATCATTTTCCGATAGAGCAACACCACCCTGATAATGCTCAAATCCTCTGTCACCAAACATTTTGGTCCGTGGCAGGTCGTGGGCATTGGCCCATACTGACCAGACCCTGCCTTTTACTTCGGGATCAAATGTGAGATCATAACAGGTATTTTGCCATGGTCTGGGTATTCCAGCAAGTGAATGGAACCAGCTTTCACCACCATTAAAAGTATGAAACAATCCCATATCGGTATAGCAGATAAAAAAATGTTCTTTATTAAAAGGGTTAAAATGAACTCCATAACAGGTAGTTACATCCAATCCTCCGCTTGCGTAGGATCCATCGGGCATATTATGGCTATACACCTGTTTCCATGTTTTTCCACCATTGGTTGTTTTATAGCCCCGGCCATTATCTCCAGCAAAGCAAACGTCAGGATTTCCAGGAGCAACCCCTAAATCAATGGGGCTTCCTCCCCAGCCGGGATCAAAGCTTTCCTCCATCCAGGAACCTTCAAAGTTTTTTGTGATGTATCCTCCCGGTGTGGAGGATAGAAGCACAGGATTCCACTGCTCTCCTCCATTGTCTGTCCTGAACACACAATAGTTCATCTCTATATTTCCCTCACTGTTCTTCACCGGATTTATGGTTGAAATATAGGCCACATCCGGTTTAGTTTCGCATACGGCCAGTCCCCGTCTGAAAGAGGGAGCCATATTGTCGGGTACATCTGTGAACAGTCCGGAATTTGATTGCGCCCAGCTCACTCCCAGGTCCCGACTCACATACATTCCGCCAGTTACTTTTCCATTTCCACCCTCAAACCTGGACTGAATGTAGAAAAGATCACCCTCCTGATCATGGCCGCCTTCAGCAGCAATGATACTTTCCACTGGCAAAGGCAGGCTGGTGACCTCTCCTGTGGCCTCATTCACACTTACACAGGCATTTTCTGTAAATACAATAACTTCCCCCGGTCTGCTATAAACACTACAGGGAAAAATCGCCTTAACACTTTTCCCGGGTAGTCTGGCTATCAGGTTCCAATCCTTACCATCGTTGGTTGACAGGACCAGCATGGCAGAACCATCATCATTCTGATCGTTAGCTCCAATATAGAATCTTAATGGTGCAAGGCCCAGATAGATTCGCTGGTTATCGGCCGGATCAACGGCAACCTTATCTATCGTGCCGTCCAGGGCTCCATCAATGATCTCTGAAGGAAGATAATCGGTGTTCTGTAAACGATCAATCTCTTTTCCCTTATCTATGTCAGGATAGATAATTCTCCAGCTTTCCCCCTGGTTCTTGGATCTGTACAGCAGACTCAATCCAGAGCCCCTGTCTTCACTGTGCCGATAACCCCGCGTGGCTGCATAAACAATGTGTTGATCTACCGGATCAAATTCAAAATCTTCAGGTACTGTCCACAAATTATTCATCTTCCAATTTTCACCTCCGTCCAGAGAGAGGTATGCTGCAGTCATGTCACAATGAGTCATGACGATGTTATCATCAAACGGACTCACGGTTGGTTTCAATACTCCCCCGCCTCCGCCTGGTCCAATGACCTTCCAGATATTTTCGCCGGGCATATTAATCTCCTTTGCTGAATTATCTGATCTGTTCAGACAACCGGTCATCAGGAAGATTACTGCTAACACGAGAGGAAGACTTTTTTTGACTATCATTTTTACGTGGTATATTGATTATACATTAAACTAATTGTAAAAATAATACATATATTTGTTTTTGAAACTAAATGAAAGAAATATAATAATAAATAACTTACGATAACTTTTGAAGGTGATCAGATTAGAGAGAGATATCTACAAGCAAATTTACGGGATGGTATTATTCTTCATATCCTTTGTTCTTATTGGGACAAATGGATTTGCTCAGGACAGGACCATTCCGGGTGAGGTCTCTACTCCTTATCCTACCATTATCAATCTTGCTGTTGAATGGAATATCCAGGGTGATGAGAATCTAGATGGGATCGTGACAGTACAATACCGGGAGAAGGGAGAAAAAAAATGGAAGGAAGGCATGCCGTTGCGAAGGGTTCCTGCAGGAGAAAACTTAGGTTTTGCATGGAATAACAAACATTCAGGGACTATTTTTGACTTAATACCAGGCGCCAGATATGAGCTGAATCTGAAACTGAAAGATCCGGACGGGGGATCTGCAGAGCGGGTGGTTGAAGCCACAACCAGGCAGGTCCCTCAATATGATGATCAAGCAGAAATTATAGAACTACAAGAGGGCAACTATGATACCCTTTATACACGTGATGGATCGGCCGGTAAACCAATTGTTTACCGTTGCAGTAGCGGACAGGCCACATTTACCCATATCGATCTCAAAAACCGGAACTTTGTTTTTATAGAGGGACTGATTGTCAACAATCTGCTGGAAAATGGGATAGGGATTCAGTTTAATGGTGCCAGAAATTGTGTGATCAGAAACTGTACTGTGAATGCGGTATATGGCATTGTAGCTTATAAACCAGGTGCTGAGAATTGTTATATCAGCGATAATGTGGTTACTGGAGTTTGTGATTGGACAAATGCAGCCATGGGTGCACATGGTGATAATATTGGTGAAGGCATTCAGCTTACCGGTTCGGGAAACGTGATCTGTTATAACCGTGTGACAGGATTTCGTGATTGCATCTCAACCATGGAAGATAAGCGGGTCGCCAGTCAAATATGTATTGACATCTACAACAATGATATTTACCGGGCGCCAGACGATGCCATTGAAGCAGATTTTTGTTTTTCAAATTGCAGGATATTTCGCAACCGGATTACCAATTGTTATGTGGGCCTGAGCTCCCAACCCGGATTGGGGGGTCCCACCTACTTTTACAGGAATGTCATGTATAATGTGGTACATGCAGCATTCAAGCTGAAGCGCTACAGCCAGGGCGACGTGGTTCTTCACAATACCGTTATTAAGGTGGGGACAGGACTGGGTGGTAATGATACCATGGATTATGCTTATTTCAGAAATAATTTGGCAATTGGCGGACCCACAGGTGGTGTAAACTGGGGCGATTATGGAGCAGGGAATCCTTATGCTGCAGATATCATTGATCCGGGCATCCACAGCGATTTCGATTATGACGCTGTGGGTACCTTTGAGGTGCCCTACCTCGCCAGAATCGGGGAAAAACCTTTTTCAGAAGTGGAGAATCACGGCATTGAAAAAATTACACTTGGGCATACTTTTGTTGATATCGAGTTTCCAAATCCCCCCGTTCCGGAAAGAGATGTCCCGGACCTGAGACCTAAAGCTGGATCAAGGGTGGTGGATGCAGCAGTTTTCATCCCTAATATCAATGATAATTACAAGGGAGATGCACCCGACTGTGGGGCTTATGAAGCAGGCAATGACCTTCCACACTACGGCCCCCGGAAGAGATTGGTATTTGAAGATGATTTCAGTCAGGGCCTGGATAACTGGATCGTAGAAAAATTTGACAGGGATGTGGTGGATGTGGTACATTCAGCCGGCCAGATGAAAGTGAATACCGGGAATGGGGTGGACGGGGTCATGATATGGTGCAAAAACCCTCTGCCCGAAAATTTTATGGTGGAATATGATGTTACACCGGTTTCTGAGAGTGGATTTTTTCTATTGTTTTTCTGTGTTGAAAAAGATGATCAAAGTGATATACTATCGCATACCGAAAGTAGATTTACCACCCAAACCTTGTTTGAGAAATATACCGCAGGAGAGATTCATGGATATCATATATCCTATCGGAGAAATGACAGTCCAACCAGTAACTTGCGGAAAAATCCCGGATATAAAGCCGGGAACCTGCTGAAACAACAATCGATCCCCGGCATTCTCTCTGCAGGCAAGGCTCATCATGTTGTCCTCAAAAAGACCGGTCCGAATATCTTCCTTGAAGTAGACGGGAATGAATTTATGAATTTTACCGATGATGGGACCATTGGGGGGATTCCATACAGTGGAGGCAGATTGGGATTCCGTCAGGTTTACAATACAGAAGGGTATTACGATAATTTCAGGATATGGGATCTGGATGAGGTAGTTTTTATCCCCAACATCAATGAAAATCTTTAATATAAATATGACTATGTCTGTCAAAAAATGTAAAAAAGCACTGCTTATCTCTATCATCTGCTGCCTTCCTCTGATGATCTCTTTTACATGTAGTGCACAGTACAGGCCCTCCCTGTTCTTCCGTGAAGACTGGAAGGAAATACCCCCGGAGACACCGGTTAACCAACAACATGTCTCAAATTCCAATCTGATCCTTGGATTGTATGGTGGAGCCATCGAGGGGATGAGAAAAAGCAATCATGATCATCCCAGTGATGATCCCTTTTATGTATGGTCTGGTCTATGCCAGGGAAATTGGGCACTGACCTTAAAGAATCGTGAATCATTTGTTGATCTGAGCGAATTCGCCAAAATCCGCTGGAGGTCAAAACAGAGCGGATTCCGATGCCTGCATATTCTACTGAAGCTGGCTGATGGCGAATGGCTGGTTAGCGATCAGTGTGATTGTACTTCCGGTGACTGGAGAATCAGGGAATTCAATATGGGGGATATCAAATGGTATTCCCTGAATATTGAAACCATCACAGAGAAGAAGCCCTTTCTGAATCCGGATCTCTCCAAAGTTGATGAAATCGGATTTACAGATTTGATGGGAGGTGGCAGCAGTGATGCATGTTCCCGGATTGACTGGATAGAGGTCCATGGGAAGGCGGTAGAAAGATAACAATCAGAAAATCAGCATAGATGAGGAATGAAATTCAATATTTAACTGCAATTCACATTCTATTAATCTGTAGTCTTTCTGGCTGGTCACAATCTATAGATCCCATAAATACAATTATTTATGACGTTCCTGTCCTAGGGGAAAAGATTAATGCTGATGGGTTACTTGACGAGCAAGCCTGGTCTGAAGCAAGTAGCATCAAAGAATTTTTTGTTGCAGACAATGCCAGTCCTTTCCTGATTGATGCTGAAATTCTTCTTGCATTTGATGGAGAAAACCTGATTCTCGGGTTGGATTTACCTGCTTTTGAAAATGGTATTGAGCTGGAAAAATGCTATCTGAGTGATGAGTATGATCTCCGAATTACACCCAATGTTACTATTTCTCTGGATCCTGATCACAAGCACGGAATTTATTACAGTTTTATCATCGATCAGGAAGGGCGCAAACAGGATCTGAGAGTAGATGATGAATCCTGGACCACTGAATGGAGTGTTTTTACAAGGCAGGGTGGTGGCAGGTTTACCGCGGAAATCCAGATTCCCCTGCAAAGAATATCCGGTCAGAATACTGAAGGAGAATTCTGGGGTTTCAATCTCACTTTAAACGGAATGAACAACGGAGAAGTATTCCACACTACACCCATGGGTCTTAAATCTGCAGATGCGGCAAATTTCGGGCATATACTTTTTAAGGGAAAACTCAATAATGCCCGGGTTAACCAGTTAAAGTCATCACTGCCAGACATTCATAATACGAATAAAGAGAGAAAACTGGAGGCTAATAGATCCCTTTGTGGTCCAGAGTTGGAAGAGATACCGGGAGAACTAAAAGAGATAAAAACAGGAAATGAATTCAAGTTGCAGGATGGGACCAATATCACCTGTCTGGGTATGGACAATCAACCCATAGTCAGGTCAGATTATCCCTTCTTCTATGAAAAATTTGGAAATCCCGATCTACAGCGCCTGAGAAATCAGTACAGCCTGGAAGAAATTATTGCACCTGGGAAAAACGACTTCGAACAAATATTGCTGCTTAATGAATGGCTTGTGAACCATGTGCCCTTTGGTTCACCTCCTAATATGAGGCCGCAGGCTTTACAGGTTCTTTATCATGGATTAAATGGCCAGACCTTTTATTGCACCTACCTCTCCTTCACATTGATGCAGATGTATTGTTCTCTGGGTTTTACAGCCAGGAAACTAACTTCAGTTGGGCACGGAACACTGGATGTCTGGTCGAACTACTGGCGTAAATGGATGCAAATCGATCCCAGCCGCAACTCATATTTTCGCCTTGCGGGAACTGCCATTCCGCTCAACAGCAACGAAATCAGAAGGGAATACTATCGCAATGGGGGTGTGGATATGGAGATGGTTTTCGGGATAGAACAAAGAGCCGAGAGGGTCACACTTGAGAGACGTGACAGGGATGGAGCCTTTAAATACCGTCCGGAAGGTTACGCATGGGTAGCCTATAAATCAAGAAATAACTTTTTTGAAATTCCATTTGCTTACTGGAACTATGATTACCTGATCGTTGAAGATGAGTATAATAAGAACAGAACCTGGCAGAGCCAGGGAGATACAGATGTCAGAGATAGGCTTGGGATCAGGACCACCCGTGCTGGAGATGTTTTCTGGACACTGAACCAGGCGTATATTCATCTTTATGATCAGGGAAATACTTTTCTGGAAGTACAGTTAGAAACACATACTCCTAATTTCGAAAGTTTTGAAGTTTCGATTGACAATGGTGATTGGCAATCATCAGATGCGGTATTTTCCTGGGAACTGCACGACGGTCAGAATCACCTGAGGGCAAGGAGTGTTAATAAATTTGAGGTGACCGGGTCAGTGCATAAAATAGTGCTTAAGGTAAATGGAGATTAATTATTTTAATACATATGAAAATGAAGCAATTATTTAAAACATTCATCATCGCAGTCATCTGTCTTGTCTCCTTTTCAACTGATAGTCTTGCAGCAAAGCCATTTCGTGTGCTTGTTGTCATCGGGGATCAGTGGGAAGACCCAGCCAGTTACATGGTTAGCCGGTCTGCTCCAACAGGTGAGTATTCCGGCTACTTCACTTATCCCGAAGTAGCGGGCCCCAATGATTTTCACCAGCTTATGAT
>JAOZUK010000014.1:8983-13313 GCA_029938715.1 Bacteroidales bacterium
CATTTAAAGCGACAGCAGGTTGAGGTGCTGGATGGGACTGAAATTCTGGTAACCCAGGGATCCTATCCACAGGCAACTGCTAAAGCATACAAATCGGGTGGGCGAGCAGTTTGGATAGGTAACGATTACAATAATATGTTTAATTATCAGGATATGCGTACGCTACTGAGGCGCTCCATTACCTGGACCATCGGATATAATCTTTATAAGAGCTGGGAAAATGATATCATTATGATCATGGATGATCCGGGAGGTGCACAGAATACATACTTGGAACACTGGCAATATCCCACCTTGACTGAGGAGCTCATAGAAGAGCATCTGATCAAGCCACTGGTGGATAACAATGCCGTACTCAATGTTAATTTTGTGGCAGGTTTTGTCAATGAGGAGAAAAAGAGACTTGAACCGGCCTGGAATCAAAACTTTACTGATGAATTTGGCACCAGTCAGAATTATATTTCCGGCAAACGTGGTTACGACAAGGGGGTTAAACTAGGCGTCTTTGAAGTGTTGTGTCACGGATTAACACACATGCAGCCCGATCTTGTTTCAGAACCCGGCTGGTACGGAGCTCCACTGGATCAGGAGAAGGCTGAAGTAGGGTGGTACCGTGAATTCGGAGATACCCGCCGGCACCAGGAGATTCCCGCTGCAGAGCAACTCTGGCGTATGAAGACTGCTAAACGATGGATCACGGAACAGTTTGGGGTTACCCCGCTGCAGTTTTGTGCAGGTGGCAATGGTACTTCAATCTCCTATTATAACAATACCTTTAAATTGGCAGCACAGGCTGGTTTTGGATGGTGCGGATGGGAACAGGGCTATTGTGGCACCGATATGGTGATCATTGGATGGGATTTTATGGGTACCAGTGACTCTCCGTTAATCATTGCAGCTCCTCCTGATGCACATGATTTCGGGATTGTTACAAATCCGGAGGAATTTGCCAAAATCTTTAGTCAATATCCGGAGGGTCGTTTTATGAGTATTAATGAGTTTATCGGTTATCTGCATACCAATAACTCGGGAGTCTGGATGAAGGAGGATGCCACACTCAAACTAAGTGTGGAATATGACCCACACTACTGTCAGTACTTCAATAATCAGAGTTCAGCCTGGAATCTGGAAATATCCGACTGGTTCGAAAAAGAGACAGGAGGAATATCTGCCATCAAAGTAGATGGAGAAGTTGTTTCAATCTCCTCATCCGGTATAAAGATTCCGGTTCCATCCGGCACTGGAGAACATATGATTGAAATAGATTTTTAAACTGAACTAAATCAAGGTTATGCGACGAAGAAAATTTTTCAAGTTGGCTACAACCGGGGCCGCAGGGTTAACCATGGCTGCATCCTGTTCAAATCCCAATAGTGATGCTGATTCCTTGAAAGGCGATCCGGATCAGGCCATGGAGGTGCCAGCCTATAAGAAAAGCAAACCTGCTTCGATCTCACCCACCAGGCAAAAAAGCGCCAATGATAAAGTAGTAGTGGCGCTCATAGGGGCAGGTCATCATGGTATTGCAGTAATACTGGAGGCAGCTAACCTTGGTGAGAATGTATTTGTTAAATATTTCTGTGATGTGGATGACACAAGGGGCGGATACGGGATAGAGGAGGTGGGAAAGATCCAGGGAACCAAACCCATTCGCGTTCGTGATATGCGGACTGTATTTGAGGACAAGGAGGTGGATGGTGTGTTTATCGCCACACCCGAACACTGGCACGGACTGGCGACCATGTGGGCATGTCAGGCCGGGAAGGATGTGTATGTGGAGAAGTGTATTTCCCATACCATTGGTGAGGGACAGCAAATGATTGAAACAGCCATGCAGACAGGACGAATTGTCCAGTGCGGTACACAGAACAGAAGCTCAGATTATGCATTAACAGCGCGCGATTATATTAAAAGTGGTGAGCTGGGTGATATCATTGCAGTTCATATCAAGGAGCTGCTGGCCGGCCCCGTTCCCTTTGTGGAAAAAGAGAATACCAAAGCTCCCGATACCATTGACTGGGATATGTGGTTGGGGCCTGCACCCAAAGTGCCATACAATGTATCCCGAAACAAGTCATGGAGTTATTACTGGGACTATGCCGGAGGCAATGCAATGGCTGGAGGGATCATTCACCAGCTTGATATGGCACGATTGGTACTTGATGATCCGGGATTACCTCAATCAGTCTATTGCTCAGGGGGCAGGTACTTTTTCGATGACAATAGAAATGTTCCTGATTACCAGATGGCAAACTTTGATTATGGAAATTTCACACTTACACTGGAAGCTGGCGAGTGCACTTCCTACATGAAAAAGTCGGGTCCGGAAATTCGTTTTAGTGATGATTTTCCTGAATGGAGGCAAAATGCCACCAGGATAGAGATTTTGGGGACAGAAAAAATGATGTATGTGGGGCGAATGGGTGGTGGATGGCAGGTCTTCGATAAAGACGGTCAGATCGTGGCGCAGGAATCGGGATACTATCCTTTAAAAGCACATATCAAAAACTTCATCGATTGCATGCGTTCAAGAGATCAGCCCAACGGTAATATTATTGAGGGACATAACAGTTCCGTACTGATCCATCTGGCCAATCTTTCATACCGATCAGGGAATAAACAACTACTATTTTCCCCGGAATTTGAGACGATTACCAATGACCCTAAAGCACGGGCTCTGTCTGTTCAGCATAATCGAAAAGGATTTGAAGTGTGAAAAATATAATAAAATGGGGATTCATAGGCTCCGGGTTAATGATCGGTGGTATAATATTTTTTGCATTTGCAAGGACCTGGAACAAAACAGAACTCGAGTTCCTGATACATATCAACCAGGAGCTGGTACATCAGTCGGTGTTCGGTGAATCCCCCACTTTCGCCATATGGCTGGAAGAGTCTGGCAAAGGAGCTACCCATACTGTGTTCGCAACCAGGCGTGTAGCAACGGGTGACTGGGAAGGAAAAAGGGATGTGCCGGTTGCACTGCCTGTCTGGTCAATGGTTAACCAGGCCGAGCAGCTCATTAAGTCAGGAAAGGTCCAGGATGTACAAGACGAATTGGCCATCAGCGGGGCCACCCCGTTGCCGGGGTATTTCCGAACCAGGGTAAGGGTAAAGCCGGGTAGCAAATGGACCTGCTGGATAGAGGTAAATCTGGCCGGTGATTACAACAACACCTATCCGGAATATAACCCTGTGACCCACCAGCAGGATGAATATGGAACCGGACAACCTGCCTTACTTTATAAAGCCGAAGTTGAGGTTCTGGAAGCCGGAATGGCAGTGCCGGCTATATCCGGCATGTCTGTTTTCGACAAGGAGAACCGGGTGGTTGTGGTACCATTGCAAGGCATTACTACAGCAACTGAGGTGTTTGATGAAATCAGCATAGCTGTTGTGCGGCCCAAACCCAGGATTATTCAAAAACCATTTCTTGAAATCCTATAAATTCAAAAACTAACATGATCAGCAGGAGAAGTTTTGTTAAAGTTGCTGCCACGGCCGTTGTATCCGCCAGGATTTACCCGGTTTTCG
The DNA here is from genome assembly GCA_029938715.1 of Bacteroidales bacterium. Classification (GTDB taxonomy): domain Bacteria; phylum Bacteroidota; class Bacteroidia; order Bacteroidales. Next base: position 12,518 of record JAOZUK010000014.1, read on the forward strand.
CAACAGGAAGGAAGGCTGGTACCACATCTAGGATCGTTAGGGTACATGATCCAATGGCAACAAAAAAATGGGATTACGGTGCCAATGCACCCTGGAATCATACGGTGGAACCCGGAGAGGATTATCCTGAAAAGATCAAGGAACGCTATTTTGACTATATCAATGAGGATATTGTGGCTAAAATGCTGGATCGGGGATTGTGTGAGCTGACTGATGCCGAATCGGCGGCCGATGCCTGGCGGATTCTTTTGCCCAACCTGCAGAGAAGTGACAGGATCACCATAAAGATGAACATGAACAATGCCTCGTTCGATGAGAACGTGACGACGAACCGGATGGACCAGACCATGCCTCTTGTGAATGGGATCCTGGAAGACCTGGTATTTGATCTTGGACTCTCAGAAGAACGGATTACCATACTTGATGCATCACGCTGGTTTCATCCGGCCAAAATGAAAGGACGCTGCAGGTTTAAGAATGTGCGCTGGGTTGATGAAAAAGAGGAGGAGCGGTGGGACAAAAACGAATCGGTGACCTTCACAAAAGATGCACCTGAGCCAGGAGGGGAATTCTGGATGCCTAAGGCTTACACTCAGTCCGAGCATATTATAAACCTCTGTCTGATGAAAAGCCACAATTGCGGAATCACCGGTGCAATGAAAAATCATTTTGGTTCGATTCCTTCACCACGGAACCTGCATGAGGAGATGGGGGAGAGAAGTTATATTGCTGACGTGTGCAATACACCAAGCATCAGGAATAAGGTGAGGGTGAATATCGCGGATGCTCTTTTTGC
>JAOZUK010000014.1:13413-41314 GCA_029938715.1 Bacteroidales bacterium
ATACACCAAGCATCAGGAATAAGGTGAGGGTGAATATCGCGGATGCTCTTTTTGCCAACTGGCATAACAACGTTTGGGCACCCAGACCCTGGAAGACCTTCCCCGAAGAGTCGCCGAATTCACTGATTATGGGAACCGATCCGGTAGCACTGGATTCAGTAATGCTCGACCATATTATTGAAGAGATAGAAGCTCAGGGTGACAATGCCCCGGAGTGGTTAAAGAAGAACTCGGGAAATCACGGGTTCCTTAAATACGCCATGGATGAGCTTGGACTGGGCATACATGAACATGCACCTTACAAGCGCATTGATTACCGGACTTTTGAGGCTTGAAGACTTAGGTTCTTTCGTTTTCAAAAAAATGCCAGTATCTACTTAAATTGGCGTTTATTTGATTTCTAATATATGCCAAAATATTGTATCTTTGGCATAAATTGGATTTGAAATGCCGAAAATTATCGAAAACAGACTAATTGAAGAGTTTAAAGACAGGGAGTCCTTCAGCCGGGAAGAACTCTTTGACTTCTTTCGGGATTTCGAACCAAATTTGAAAGAAGGAACATTAGGTTGGAGGATTTATGATCTGAAGAATAAGAATATCATCAAATCTTTGAGAAGAGGACTTTATATTATATCATACAAGCTGAAATACAAACCAGTCATTTCTGCCGAATTACTCAAACTAGCAAAAAAAATTGTAGAAAGATTTGAAGAAGTTAAATACTGTATTTGGGAAACTGATTGGCTGAATGAGTTTTCACAGCATCAATCCAGTAAAAGAATTATTCTAATTGAGATTGAGAAGGAATTTGTTGAATCAGTATACTATTATCTCAAAGACAATTTTAGATATGACCTGTATCTCAATCCGGACGAGAAAGCCATTGATTTCTATATCTCGGAAAGTAACTATCCGGTAATTATCAAAAAACTGATTACCAGATCTCCAATCGGCAAGAGAACAGAGAGCAAGGTAAGACTATCCGTTCCCAAGCTTGAAAAAATACTGGTTGACCTTTATTCTGAAGAGGAGCTATTCTACTTCTACAGAGGCTCGGAGCTAACAAATATCTATGAAAATGCAATCAATGGCTATACAATCAACTTTACCAGGCTTTTCAGCTATGCAAAAAGAAGAGGAAAAGAGCAAGATATTAAAGCCTTTATGATGAATAACATAGGCTACCTGATTAAAGATATAATTGATGATTGACCAAAAGTGCTTTACATCTGAATGGTTAGAGTTTTTTAAAAACCAAAAGGAACATAAACAGATCCAGACCAATATTCTGGAAAAGATGATTCACGCACTTCACCTGCTTGAGCAACTTAAAATCAACGGACTTGAATTTGTATTCAAAGGTGGCACCAGCTTGGTCCTTCTACTTGAAGAAGGTAATCGTTTTTCCATAGATATTGACATTATTTGTAAGACTGATCGGAAGGAGTTAGAGAAAGTACTGAACAATACCGTTGATAAATCCAATTTTACCAAGGTAACACTTGACGTAAAAAGAAGCTACAAACCCGGCGTTCCGAAAGCGCACTACATTTTTGAATATGAATCCGTTTTCAACATTGAAGTTCCAGGTAGAATCCTTTTAGACGTCTTAGTCGATGAAAGTATCTATCCTGACCTCATTGAAAGTGCCATTCAAACTAAATGGATTGTAACGAATACAACTACACTTGTAACAACACCTTCTATTAATTCCATTATAGGAGATAAATTAACGGCCTTTGCCCCTAACACAATTGGTATCCCATATTTTAAAGGTGGGCAACCATTTACTATGGAAATTTGCAAGCAACTTTTTGATTTAAGTCGCCTATTTGAAAGGATTACAAATATGGAGTTAGTGAACCAGAGTTTTCAGGTTCATGCAATACAAGAAATTGATTATCGCAAGGATGGAAAGAACAAATCAGATCTTACACCTGAAATTGTTCTTCAAGACACCATAGATACTTGCATGATCATTTGTAGACGGGAAACGAATAAAGAAGATCCGGCAAAATCAAATTTTAGGTTACTTCAAGATGGAATCAAAGCCTTTGGCACTGGATACTTGATGACCGGCAATTTTCGGATTGATGATGCTGTAGTAGCTTCCGCCCGTGTAGCACATTTAGCTGCCAAATTGTTGATTGGTGACCTAAGCCCCATTAATTATTTCACAGGCCAAGATATTAAACCCCTCATCATTGAAGATCAGCATTGGAATTTCCTGAATAGACTCAAAAGGCAACCGGATAAATCTTCCTTTTACTACTGGTACCATGCGGTTCAATTATTAACCACTGCGAAAGGATGATTTAGTTAATACTTCTTTTTCCTTTAACTCAATTCTGAGTGACTGGGCTGTACAGGGTATTTTCATCAACACCTTTAGGCCTGGGCCCGTAGTGGGGTAGAGGTTTGCCGATCTCATATGCGCCCATATCAGGAGCCTCTCCGGTGAAATCATCATTTACATTTGGTAGAAGCAGAGCAGCGTCCTCGGCAGTGGAGCCGGGAGCAAGGCGCAGATCCTGAGGTTGACGCTCCGGGAAAACCGGATCGGGGAATTCTATATCAGCTGCGAATACACCCATGTCCACTTGAACGCAATGACCGGCACCTGTTAACCGGTGCAGTCCCTCAATCGATTCGAAACGCTGATCACCAATTTTTCCGGCAAAAGGTGTGTTGGCAACACCCACAGCATTATAGTCAAACTTGCATGTGGCATTATAACCTGGTAGTGCAACTGCCAGTCCCTCACCTGCTGAGTAGCGACCTTTCTTGCCACCACCGGAACCGCCAATACATAGGTTATTGAGCCATGTAGTTCTGAAAAATTCATCCTGACCGTGGTGTTCGAATAATCCGTTACCGGATTTCACCACTGTATTATGCAGAAACAGATTGCCGTAACTGTGGCGCTCAAGTTTAAAAGGGGCCATGGAGATATTGTACATCACATTGCGAATAAAATAGGTCGGTCCACCCAGTCCGGGTTGAGAGCTTAGTCCCATGCCACAATTAGTGATCCGGTTGTTCATAACGCGGCAATTATTCATGGCGAAATCAATCTCAATGCCATCATCCGGTCCTTCAGAAATATCATTGTTGTATATATCAATACAGATCTGGTCGTACACCCATAAATCTTCCATGGTGGAGATGCAATCCCTGTAGCCGGAAACTCGGTTATAGCATATGACGTTTCCTGGGCCCGTGACCTCAATCCCCTCGCCAATGTTCGCCGGTCCTCCCCAGATACTGCCGGAACCTGTGCTTTCGGCCACCCAGGGCATCTTATAACTGACCGTATTATCGGCTATATAGCAGTTCTTGCAGCCGGGCTGTTCCTGGGCGATAATTCCGAACTGTGACTGGATGTTACAGTAGCGTACCGCTACCTCTTCAGCCCAACGCAAATAGACAGGTCCCCAGACCGTCAAACCATCGATGATTACGTGTCGGCGGTGTTCGAGGCTCACCGAATTGAAGGTGCTGCCGATCACCGGATGGGCATTGTCGGCACGCAGAACGATCGGTTTACCGGGCTCTCCATCCACAGGCATGGTAAAAGAGTCGTAGTAACCTGGACTCAACAGCAGGACGTCACCTGGCTCAGCGCGCATTGCGACCTTTTCAAGTGTCTTTGGATTCACCTTAATAATTCGAGAATCTCTGGCTTCTGCAGGCACATGACGAGTGGTTGCTTTGACAATCTCTGTGGCATCACCGCCATCGGGATCACTGAGTGACAAACGAATTTCGTATTCCGTATCCGGACTGAGGTTGAAAATACTGCCCGAGTGCTTGTTTTGCCATGTATAGGTTGGCCTGGTACGGTTTCCGGTACTCCCTGCTGGAATGCGTACCAGGGCCATGGCAGTTAACCATTTGTCCTCACCAGAAGCTCTGTAGAAGACCTCGACCTTGCTGTTCAGGTTGTTATCACCCTCTATCACCCATTCGACTGCCAAACAGGTAAGGGTTGGGTATGGAGTAGTGATCTCACCCGGTACGGTGCCATTATCTGATGACGCAAAAGATAGCCAGGTAAGTGACAGCAAAAGAAAAATTGAAATTCCGGAAATTCGGTTTATTGTAGTCATTTTACTGAGAAGTTTTAAATCTGTAAATCTTGCTCCACTCACCCCAGACACCCCGGTTGTCCTGGGCTTTGACCTTCCAATAATAGGTGGTGTCCCGGTTGAGCCAATCGTCTGGCAGCTGCCATTCAGAAATCCCCGAACCAGTTTCTCTAAGTAGTGCGGTTGCCACCGGCCAGCGGCACTTAGGATCAAAACTGATCGAAATAAAGTGATTCGTGATCTTGTCACCTTTGTCAGTATCGGAAGCCTTTTGCCACCTGAACAAGGGCGCCAGTGTATTTATTGTCTGGCCATCGGTGGGGAACAACGGAACCTCAATAGTCGTTGGTGGTGTGTTGTCATTTCGCTCGCGCCAGATGTGAGTCACTTTCACCTTATGTTCGCCCGGAGTATTGTCGTGGTAACGGATGATATTATTTCCTTTTGTCAATGCAGGCAGGGAGTTGGAACTTACCTGTATATCAGTCACCAGTTCTACTGCATCCAGTCCACTCTGTGTCGGTGGATCATTGCCCTCATCTGCCATAAAATTGAATTCCACCGCGTAATCGTGTCGACCTCGTTCACCGCCTGGAAACAACATTTTGTCCAGGTCGATCTCGGCGTCGATCTGGCCTGTAACTCCCTCGGGTGCGCTCCAGGCCCTGCTTGAAACCGGTCCGGTTGTGCTAATGATGGTCGCTGACAGGCGATCCCAATCTGAGGCTGCGTCACGGTATAAAGTTGCTTTTATTCTGCCGCCAAGAATGGTATAAGGAGTTTCAGTAACGAGAATTGCCCGTTCCGGGAAGTCGTAGATTCCACCGTGTTTATGGCGTACGTGCACTGCGGGTGACTGACCGTCGAGCACCTCGAATCCGGGAGCCTGATCCTTATTGAAAAATGATGGGGCCAGCTCCGATTTAAGATCCGGTTTCCAGATAATCTGCCCATCACCATACCTCATGGGTTTGGCCCACTCATTACCGGTCTCAAGTCTGCTGTTATGGCGCTCATAGTCATAGTACTTTTCTCCGCCCTTCCAATTGCGAATCAACTTTTCACCGGGTCGAAGGGTCATGGCCATATCGTGCGGTTCACAGGCAAATCGGTCGTAGCCCGTCTGCAAAAAGCATTCATCCGGGCCATGGAAATATCGATAACCACGAATTTTCTCGCCGTCCTGAGACACATGCGGATTGTCGCCCGCTACATCTGTATAGATTGCTTTCACAGCCTTGTTGCGACCGGAGAATGCCGTCAGAGCCGCACCGGACTCTCGCCCGCCGCTAATGTTCTGATCGTCCCAGAGTTGCTCCACCGAGGCAATGGTGCGATTGTCTGCTGCCAGATAATAAAGACCGATGTCACTGTCCAGCATGTGCCATGCATTGTTGTAGAACGCCTCAGTGATGGTGTGATGCCAGACTTCCCAGACCCGGGCCCTAACGCCAATTGAGCGGCAGAGCTCAGTAAACACGGTGCTGTGATATGCACAGTTGGCATAACCGTAAATATTCATCGCCACCACGGGATGATGGCACTCCCTGTCTCCGGGGGAGTCAAGATGGTGGAAATTTATGCGGATGAAATCCCAGATGGCCAATGCCTTTTCCTCATCCGTAGTACAACCCCGGGTAACCTCACGGGCAATGGTCTCTGTGTCGAACCAGTTGTACAAGCCATTCACCGTAATTCGGGGATTTACAAGTGGGGAATCGCCCAGATTCTCAATGATGATTGTTTCGTTAACCGGGTCACGGCTGCCATCAACCTCAATCTCGTATGTATAATCATTCACAACAATTATCTGAGAATACTCTTTGATCTGTCCCGAGGCTGTGACAATGCCCAGACACAGCATTATCAGAATTTGCAGCAAACTAATTTTTTTCATAAGTGTCTTTTTAATATTAAAATGCGGTCTCTTCAAATTCTGACTGCAACGAGCGAAGGTCCGGTTCGCTGGCCAGTCCTTCATGAACAATCAGGCGGTATCTAAGAATGGTGGGATGGTCCGTAGCGATCTTCACCCTCTCTCTTCCGGGAAACACAATGTTCTGCATGGAAGTTTTCTGTCTCAGGATCCAGGGGGCTGGGTAATTGGGTGTGGATGGGTGGCAACAGATGGTCAGGCCACTCACCTCATCCGGAGTGCCAAATGATCCTGAGAAATCCAACCAGGGACCAGCGGAAACCTGTAGCGTTCTCGGCTCCACAGCTCCCTGAGAGGAGGTGAAAGCCAGGTCATCCGGCAGCTTGATACGGGCACAAAGTCCACCATACCCTTTTTCATCATCAGAACCACCCAGGCTTATCCCCGGGAGCTCTGCCTGCAAGGATATTTCAAAATCAATCCTGCGAACGTTTGTCTTTAAAGGATGAACCGTTATGCTGGTTTTTTCCTTCATAAAGACCTTCCCGTTCTCCAACAGCGCAGATCTCCACACCACTTCCAGGTCAAGGGTGGCTTTGGCCTGTTTGGTACCCGTATAAACGTCAACTACTTCATGGGTGATATCCTTCATGATCCATTCATCCCCCAGGCTGATACTGTCCACATACAACTGGTGCCACGACCAGAAGATACCCCTGTGGTATGGATGGTCCAGGGGGAACTCTTCGGTAAGGGTATCCCCGTTCAGGGCATAAAGGGGGTGGATATAATGGTTGCAGACATACTCTCCGGTAAGGGTTTTCGGCTCTTTACGGTAATAGTAAACCGGTTTCCCTTCTTCAGTCAGGGTAACACCATGATCATCCTGTTCGAACCGGAAAGAGGTATTCTCCCTGGAATTCTGATTACAGGCGGTAATGGCAGCTAACAGAATGAACAGTCCCAGCCTTTTTTGAGCATGTATTGCAAGGGTCATGTGTGATTCGGTTTAGTTCCCAATCGGACTGATTCTATACAATCCTGCGATTGATTGGATCCCACTCCACCCTGCGCTTTTCCAGGTAGGATTTATTTGCCATCACGCAGGCCACCCCCTCCTCAAAAGCACGTTCAATGTTGGCATTTGTCTGGCCACCATTCCGTATTACATCGATCCACTGTTTGATATGCAAATGGGTGACATCCACATTTCTGCCATTAATATTGGTGGTGGTTAATCCCCTGGCTGCATAATACTTAGCTGTTGCAGAAGTGATGGCATCAACATCTCCTCCAGAACCCGGATTAATGGAGATCATTGGTCCTGAAGAATCAAATATACCCCGGTCAAGTTGCTCCCTGTATTTTGTTGAGTCCCAGTCAGCCGTAATGCTCAGGGATCCCCCCAGTTCCATGGAGGCATCATGCCCGTTAAATACCCGTCCTCTTTGCCGGCTTGATGCCAGGTTGGCACTGTAGGTTAGGGTCATCTCTTTTTTAGGATATTCAAAGGTAGCATGCAATACATCAGGTATCTCCCGATTGTCTTTCCAATAGTAGATACCACCCGAGGCTACAGCAGATTCTGGAATGCCTATTCTTAACAGCTGGTTTACAGCATCGAATTCATGGGTGAATAATTGACCGATCATTCCCATATCGTAATCGAACCATTTGGTCCAGTTATAGAAGCGGTCAGTCGTAAAAGGTTTGTATGGTCGCGAACCGAGCCACTGTAGCCAGTCTATGGATTTTTCATCCCCGGGTTTTGGATTGCCATCACTGTCAAGATGCCTTATCCACGCCCCACTGGCTGTATTCCGGTTGGTTGTTGTCTCCACCAGGCATATCTTTCCAAGGATATCTCTCTTAATGATTTCCTTGGCTTGCTGGAAAACAACATTCTGGGTTATCTGATGCCCCAATTGAAATACACGGTCACTATTTCTTACAGTATCATATACTTCATAAAGCTCATCTTCGGTCCGGGCAATACTTTTTTCACAATAGACATGCTTTCCTGCTTTGACAGCCTCACTGGTAATATGAGCATGATGATGATCAGGTGTTGCAATAATTACCGCGTCAATATCCTTATCATTCAAAAGATCCTGATAAGAAAGATATCGTTTAACTGGAAGACTTTGTCCGGAGTTACCTCCAGGACGTATCTCATTTTTCGCAGTCGTGAGCCCTTTTTCAGCATGCAAGTCATATACATCACAAATACCAGTCAGTGCAACATTTAAGTCTTCCTGTTCAAGCCATTCAGCCAGGGTACCATTCTGTTTCCTTCTTTGTACCTCATCCGGGTGCATGAAACCAAGTGAATGAGATAATTGTTGAGCCCTGTTTCCATAACCGATGAATCCTATCCGAAGCAGATCTCCCTTTTTCCCTGAAGAGCCCGTGACGATCCTGGGTGCTTTTAAATCTTCCAGTCCAAGTTCCTTGATGACCCTGGATCTTTTATCCCTGTCAAAATTTATTTTCCGAAAAGCTTCAAAGGTGAAAAAACCCATTACTGGGATTCCGGCTAACGCCTTGAGTAATGTCCGTCTGCTCAAGGATCTTTTTTCTTTCTTCGCCATTTCTTCTTGTGCCATTTTTCTATTCCTCCTTTTTGGTTTTGGATTTTACAAATCGTGAAACATACCTGTCCAGTCCAAACTCTGAACCGGAAGGAAAGACTGCCAGAACTAACAGTGCCACAGCTTCGATCAGGGTTTTACTTACAATCAGGTAGTTTCCTTCGGAAGGTAAATTGTAAGTCAGCCCTAGTAGTGGTGGGTTGTTTAAATAATATATAAACAACAGGGTAGCACCTGCAATAGCAGCCAGCCTTGTAAAAAGCCCAAGGATTAATCCTATTCCGATGGCGATCAATCCCCATGTATTCATAAAATCAACCACCTGTAAAACGCCACTATTTGAAATGATCCAGTCGGAAAATCCTGATAATATCCACTGAGATTCCTTTAAAAACATGGCTGATGACCAGTTTGGAATGAGCAATTTAGAGATTCCTTCATATAAAACATGCCAACCGATCAGCATTCTCAGAAGGACTAGTGTAGTTAGTTGAAATGTTGTAAATGTTTTAGTACCTTTCATTTTTTTAAAAATTGTAAGAAATAAGTTAACGTAAGTAAAAATAAACTATACAAAAGTTTAGTGATGATGAAGTAAAAGTATTCATAAAATTTTCAAAATTCAAGAATATGAGAGTATATGTTATATCTCCCCTTGTAAATAAGATATGAATAAACCTAAAAGATTACTGGCTCTCGATGTTTTTCGCGGATTAACCATTTGCCTGATGATTATTGTAAATAATCCCGGGAGCTGGGAATTTGTTTACGCCCCTCTTCGACATTCAAAATGGCACGGATGTACTCCGACAGACCTTGTTTTTCCCTTTTTTATGTTTATCGTCGGATCGGCCATGTGGTATTCTTTTAAAAAATTTAACCATTCGCTGTCCAAAGGAATTGCGATAAAAATATTACGTAGGACAGTGGTCATATTTATAATTGGACTGGCATTAAATGCCTATGCTGCCTACAGTATAGAATGGAGTAGCCTTAGGATTATGGGAGTACTGCAGCGGATCGCCCTGGCTTATGGAATTGCCTCATTTATTGTTCTCGTTATGCCATCCAGATATGTCACTATTCTGATTGGAGTAATCCTGATAGGATATTGGGCGATACTTGTGTTTTTTGGTGGCGACATGCCTTTCTCACTGGAGGGAAACTTTGTGAGCCGGTTTGATATTTTCCTTCTGGGTGAAGGTCATATACCGGTATTCTCAGGTGTTAAGTTCGACCAGACAGGTTTGTTAAGCACATTGCCCTCCATTGGCAATGTATTGTTAGGATACCTGGCAGGCAGACTGATCGATCAAACTGAAAGCAAAGCAAATGCTGTTAAAAGACTAATTATCTTTGGGATCGCTGGGGTAATTGTGGCCAGACTCTGGGGTCTTGTTTTACCTATTAACAAGCCACTCTGGACCAGCTCATTTGTAGTTTACACATCCGCTCTGGCCATGGTTTTACTGGGAGTGATGCTCTGGATAATCGATATACAGGGATATAAGAGATGGACTTTACCATTCCAGGTTTTTGGGATGAATCCTCTTTTCATTTATGTCTTTTCCATTGTCCTGGCTATTACTTTTCGCATTGAATTCATACAAACAGAATCGGGAGAGCTTATTACAATGATGCATTGGTTATATAGCCGATGCTTTCAACCTCTTGCTGGAAATAGACTCGGGTCATTGTTTTATGCACTCTCCATGACTCTGGTAAGCTGGTTTTTGGGATGGATTTTATTTAAACGGAGAATATTTATTAAAATTTAGAGAGGATTAAATAATGAAAATAAGTCCATCGATCATTCTGTTTCTATTTGTGCTTTCCGTGCTTCCGGTTAATATATTTTCCCAGGAAGATAATTCTCATTTCAGCGATGTATTTAACCGGGAAAAACCTTACAGAATTTTCTTACCAGATGATTATTCCACGTCCGGGAAATCATATCCTGTCATATATTATTTCCATGGTAACAAAGGAAGTCATGTATCCAGGTTATCAGATGTACTGGCAGGATTGGTGAAGGAGCAACCTGTAATCATTGTTGCCTGGAACGGCCGGTCGGTTGATTCAGATATACGACCATACAACATTGGATTCCATTCCAATATCAACTATGAGACTCAGTTTAAAGATTATTTCCCGGAGCTTGTTCACCACATAGATTCCCATTACCGGACTCTGACTGACCGATCAAACAGGGCGATCATAGGACACAGCATGGGGGGGATCATGTCCTTCTTTATAGCAGGAAAGTACCCTCAGCTGGTTGGTAGCGCAGTAAACTCCAAAGGCTCACCAGAGTTTTTCATTGGCTATCCCGAAAATCATACGCTTTACTGCGTCAGGTACCTGTTTAAGAACCTTCATGGGGTAAATTTGAGATTTCATAACAGCACCACCGGGGAGCTGGTGTACCTGAATGATGAGGTACATGCCGGAGCCCTGCAGGAGGGGAACCTGGCGTATGAGTACCAGGTTTATGAAGGGGGTCATAGTTTAATGCCCCGGGGTCTGAAAGATGCATTTGATTTTGTTGTTTCATCCTTCAATAATCCAAATCCTGCACCTGAGCGATGGCACCATGCCGACCTTTACCCCGATTTCGAAGTTTGGGGATATGAGGTTGAGAGTGATCTAGATGAAACAGGGTATATCGAAATGAGAGGTGTTACAAAACAAGGGATGGGGATCACCACCAGGAAATGGCAACCCCATGGCCGGATCATCCCAGGAGTCGCGATAAACGTGAAGACGCCTCCCCTATATGAACCCAACAGTGCATATACACTGCTTGATTTTAATAAAACGCAGGATATACAGAAGTTGGTTAATGTGGTGAGTGACGAGGAAGGAAAGATTAGCTTTTCAGTCAATCACGAGAGCCATCAAATTGGTATTTACAGAAAGAGAGATCCGGCCGAAGTAGTTTATGTGTCACATAAAGTGAATGATGAAAATATTTTCCTCGATCAAAAGGGAACATGCAAATTAAAGCTTCGACTGCTGAACAGAGGCGGCAGCAATGTGAAAAATCTTAAAGTGGAGCTGAGCTGCTCCAACAGCGATGTTTCCATAGCCAATCCTGTGATTGAAGTAGACGAATTAGTGCCTGGTGAACCAGAATGGATTGCACAGGACTTCACGATTACAGCATCCAATCCACCCCCAGCCAATGGTGCTCCATTCAGGTTAAAATTTCATCTTTCCATATCCGACAATAAACATACCTGGAGAGATGAGTTTGAGGCACCGGTTATGTTTGATGTTCCTGAATTTACAAATATTGGAATAGATGATGGAGATAGTGAGATTTTTGGCAGCGGTAACGGAAATAACATAGCAGAACCCGGTGAATCAATTATGATCTATGAGGTAAGTCACCGCACCAGGTTATACTATGATGATCCTTACATTGGCAGCGAACGCATACATGTGGATCTGCAACCCGATAAATGGGGCGATGGATATGCGGTATCATCCGTGATCCATATTTCTGAAGATTGTCCCATGGGGCATCAGATTAAATTTCTGGCCAGTTATGAAGTCAAGGAGTGGAAAACCATCAAAAGAAATGTTACCTGGGGAACTTTTACAATTACCATCGGTAAAGAGGCTGATGATCTCAAAAAGGAGATAACTTTATTTACCCAGGGCACTATAGATGCTGGCGATCCCCCCAACAACACCGATATTCCGGATTTTTATAAATCTAAGCTTGCTGACCTTGAAGATGAGGTAAATGATATAGAAAATGGAGAAGTAGAGATCATTGCTACCTCACCTGGAGGCTTCCCGGTTTATGCCATCTATTATGGTGAAAAGGAGAATTTCCAATCCCAGGCCAATTACAACTCTGCAGTTGCCGCAAGGGATCCGGCATTTTATGCAAAGAAAGACAGCAGCAACAAGCCGGTTGTTTTTTTCCTGGGTCCTGTTCACGGACAGGAGGTGGAAGGGATGGTGGGTCTTGTGAATTTAATACATGTTGCAGAGACGGGTAGGGATCACCGGGGAAAGGAATGGAGTGACTTAAAAAGTAAAATTGATCAATGCAGGGTGATCATAGTTCCCTGTGGCAATCCCGATGGGCGCAGAAGGTGCCCCTATGACAGCTTTGTAGGTTTGCCTTCAGAGATTATGACAAAATACGGGCAGGGGACCCGAACAGATGGATCCTCTTGGGGGTGGCCTATGGCCAAATCGGTTCATCCCATGAAAGGTAATGTGGGGATTCTTGGTGCCTATTTTAATGATGATGGCATTAACATGATGCATGATGATTTTTTCTCTCCCATGGCAACGGAGACTGAAGCTATTCTTGATATTGCCCGTTCAGAGGTGCCCGATATGACAGTTTCATTGCATTCTCACGAAAATCGACCCAGGATTCTTCCGGCCAATTATGTGCCCTGGTTTATGAAAGAACGTGTGGACGAATTAACCAGACGGGTTAACTCGCGCTACGAAAAAACCAACTTGCCGTATATCCCTGATGACTGGATTTCGGATCTATCAGTTGAAGATCAAAAGTTTCCTCCACACACCAGTTTCAACTTAATCAGTGCCCTGCATCATATTTCGGGCACCATGGCTTTTACCTTCGAGTGCAGCCATGGATCCGTACCCGATGCAGTTCAAGAACCATTTGTCACACATGGGGATATTTTAGATATTCAATTGATTTTGTATGAAGAGATGTTGGATTATTTATTGGAAAACAGGTTGAACTGGGAATAGACATTTGAAACGTTCAAAAAAAACAGATAAGATGAAAAGAAATCTGAATCGCAGGGATTTTATGAGAACCACTGCTGCTGCCACCGGTGGCATTGCATTTTCTTCACTGGCGATGGCCGGTACTTACATGAATGAAGAGAGACCACTACGCATAGGTTTTGTCGGGGTTGGAAGCCGGGGCTCCTATCACCTTGATGCGGCACTTGGAATTGAGGGTGTTGTGGTTCCGGCTCTGTGTGACATCAAAGATGCCCCTCTCCACCGGGCCAAACGCTGGGTGGAGGAGGCCGGTCAACCCTCTCCCGGCCTGTACGGAAAGACCGATACTGATTTCGTAAGAATGTGTGAAACGGAAGAGCTGGATGTGGTGATCTGTTCAACCTCATGGAAATGGCATGCACAGGTATGTCTGGCAGCCATAAACAACGATAAACATGCGGTAAGTGAAGTTCCCATGATCCTTACCCTTGATGAAGCCTGGGAAATTGTGGAGACTTTCGAGAAGACTGGGAAGTGGGCCACACTCGCTCTGGAGCAGGCTCTGCTGGAATCCTATTATGCCATGCCGGTTCTGAATATGATACAGCAGGGTGTCTTTGGTAGTATCACGCACATTGTGGGGGGATATGTGCATGATCTGAGGATGGTAAAATTCAATCCTGAGGAGGAGCCCTGGCGTTTGCAGCATTCTGTGGACAGGAACGGAAACCTCTACCCCGACCACCCCATGAACAAGATCATGGCCATGATGGATATCAACCATGGTGACAGGCTGGATTATCTTGTTTCCGTAAGTTCAGGGGCAACCATGCTTAACGATTATGCAGAACAATACTATGGGGATGCCCATCCCTATGCTGCGCAAAAAATGGCGCAGGGTGACACCAATGTAAGCCTTCTGCGAACTGTGAAGGGCAAGCTTATTACGTTGAATTTTGATACCAATACGCCCCATCCAAGAGGTATTTTTAAGGTTCAGGGTACAAAGGGAGCTTTTATTACCGGCAGCGGCCTTGGATCCCACGTATATGTGGATGGTATCAGTCCTGAATCGCATCAATGGGAAGATGCTGAAAAATGGATTCAGCAATACCAGCACCCGCTGGTGAAAAACTACAATCCTGCTCCCAGAAGGAATGCCATCCGGGGACATGGAAACCAGGGAATGGCAACACCACTGACCTGGCATCTTCTGGTCAAGGCCCTTCGTGAGGAAGTAATGCCCTATTTCGATGTATATGATTCTGTAACCAGCAGTGCAGTTTCACCGTTGTCTGAAATGTCAGTGTCGGGTAATGGCCAGTCGGTACCTTTTCCCGATTTTACAAGAGGTAAATGGGAAAAGCGGCCACCCATAGATCTCAACCAGTAATCATGAGTGACTAATGAAAGCAATTGCACTTATTCCTTTGCTATTAATAGCTTATAGCACTTTCGGACAGGAAAGCAGAATAGTATTTCAGGAAGATTTTGAAGCTGCTTCTGTTCAGGAGATGATTTCAAAATGGGATGAGGCAAAAAATCACACGAATATGTCATTTTCCGGTGATGTTCCGGAAGGCAGTGCAGGGGCTCAATCTCTGGTGATGACCTATTCACCCGGTCAAAATAACGGAGGACATCTATATAAATTGTTCCCCGAAGGGTATGACTCCCTATTTGCCCGTTTCTATGTAAAATTTGACGCTAATCATAGTAAGGTTCATCATTTTGTCCACATGGGTGGTTACAATCCTTCAACTGCTTACCCGCAGGGCGGGGCAGGAGTTAAACCTGTGGGGAATGAGCGATTCTCCACAGGTATTGAACCAATTGGTGATACATGGGCATGGGATTTTTATACCTATTGGATGCACATGCGCGGTTATGCCGACCCAGATTATTTTTGGGGGAATACTTTTCATCCCGATCCGCCTGCCCCAATTAATCGGGGCGAATGGATTTGTGTTGAACTGATGATGAAGATCAATGATCCGGTTGAATCATATAACGGTGAGCTGGCATTCTGGGTAAATGGCCAAAAGATCCATCACCTGGGAGAGGGCTTTCCCAAGGGTAATTGGGTCTGGGATAAATTTTATCCTCATCCTGATAGTTCAGCATTTGAAGGGTTCCAGTGGCGAAATGACGAAAATTTGAAAGTGAACTTCTTCTGGCTGCTTTACTATATGACAGATGGAATTGCGGGACAAACAGATCAGGTCTATTTTGATGATGTGGTTATTTCCACCGAATATATCGGTCCAATGGTTTTACAATGATAAAATGAACATTCAAGGATAAGACATTTAAAGTTTACAAAATGAATAAGAAGCTATGCGGTGTGATTTTGATGTTTGTAATCATATCATCGTCGGTGATGAGTCAGAAAGCTACAGGATCAGGATATCCGCCTGCAATACCAGGTGCACGGGTGGAGACGTACAAAACTGTTGATGATATTGACTTGCAGGTCTGGATATTTTCACCTGCGGACCATAATGAAAACCAACATTGCCCCGCGATAGTATTCTTTTTCGGGGGTGGCTGGAAAAGTGGTACTCCTACACATTTTGTAAGGCACTGTGAGTATCTGGCAAATCGTGGTATGGTTGCAATAGTAGCCGACTATCGGGTACATAGTCGTCATGGTGTAAATGTAAATAGCTGTGTTGAGGATGCAAAATCGGCCATTCGATGGATTCGCAAAGAATCATCTCGTTTGGGAATTGATCCTGACCGCATCGTAGCAGGTGGTGGCTCAGCCGGAGGACATTTGGCAGCAGCAACAGCAACGTTGCCTGAACATAATGCTTCGAAAGATGATCTGTCGATCAGTGCCAGGCCAAATGCCCTGGTGTTGTTCAATCCTGCTGTAATCATTGGGCCCGTTTCCGGTGAGGATGAGTCAACAACGGAGGCGCTTTCCGAAGTGAGCAGTCGATTAGGCGCTGAACCCACATCATTGTCACCCTATCATCACATAGATCCTGGCATAGGCCCGACAATTATTTTTCACGGTATTGCTGACACTACCGTTCCTTTTCAACATGTCCAACTGTTCTACGACAGGATGCATGAACAGGGAAATCGTTGTGAACTAGTTGGATATAAAGGATCTAAACACGGATTCTTTAATTTTGGCCGTGATAAAAACGCTGCCTTTATCGATACTGTTAACAGGATGGATAAATTCCTGGTCTCGCTCGGTTATCTTAAAGCTGCACCTGAAACCGTGCTCAAGTGATGCTGTCCAAATAAACCGGAGAATATTGAAATGAAAACAAAAATAAGTCGTCGTATATTTTTTGCCTCAGGATTGGGTTTGCTGGTACCTGTTCTTGGTTTGCCCCATCATCGATCTGCAAAAGATCAACTAAAACTTAATCAGGAATTTATAGATCGAACCAAAAGAAAGATTGAAAGAGAAATCATCCAGGCCATGGAGAAAATATATCTTCATGACCGGGAAACTTTTGATGATAATTATAATTCAGGGAATAAGCTTATAGAAAAAATAGTAAGTTATTACGATTATCAGGCTTCCGGGATTTCGGTGCTGTCTGCTTTGGCATCTAATGGCAATGCTCGTGCACTGACTCTGATAAAGAAAATCCAGCAAAACATCAGCTATTACCAGCAACATTTTTTCAGGACACAAATTGAAGAACGCTACTGGGAGGTTCCATTACGCAGGCTTTTATTACATATTGCTCTTGCATATAAAAAAATGGAGCCTGTATTAAGCAAAGATGAAAAACAATGGTACCTGAAATTGGTCGAGCAGCAAGTTCCCCTGGCAATTGAGCATAACAAAAACTTCGTACCGGGAGAAACAGACCTACACCTTACTACAAATAACCACACTGCCATATTTATGCAAGGCATATATTATTGCGGAAAAGTCTTTAATCACCCGGAGTGGGTGGATCTAACACTGGATTTTGCAGAACGCATGTATAAATCAGTCCATCCGGATGGCTATTTTGAAGAGAATACAAACGAAGCACATGAAGGCGGTCCCTCTCTTATATATACCAGGCTGACCATTGGAAGTTTATATGATGTATTGGATGGAAAAAAGAATCCTCGTGAAAAATTCATCAAAGCCGGAAGCTTTTACCGGTCGTTTATTAATTACCAATATAAGATGGTTTCTATCGCCGATGAGCGGACCAATTGTTTTAACTCCAAAGGTATTGACTATGGCCTGGCTGTACATTCACTTACCGACCGGGGCAGGTACTTCATTGTAGATAACTTAGAGTCAATGGATTTTAGCCTTCTCTCTATAGAAGCATTAGCAGTCATTTATCATGAGTTGGATTTAATGGAAAGCGGAAATTGTGCTCTGCCGGAAAACCGGACCAATGGCAATGCCCGTATTACTCTTCCTCTTGGTGTTGTACGCAAAAATGACTTCACCGCCGGTATATCTGCTCTTTGGGCATTAAACAGGGTAATTAGACCTGCCAGCCATTATGCCATAGACCAGCAAAATATGTTGTATTTATCACATAAAAAGGCCGGATTAATATTAACAGGGTACAAATCAAAAAATGATCCCTGGTTTTCCACTTTCATAATTGGAGACGATGCATATACTGTTAGAACAGGAGAATTGGAGATGGGTAACGGTTGGGCTGAAGCACAACTTTATTATGAAACGTTCAATGCAAAAATACGATGGGAAATTTCAGACACGGCAAGGTTGATTCTGAGTTCTGATTCAGATCAGGTTATCACAACCAGTTTGCCGGTCACTAATGAGAAATATGTCAAGACAGATACAACCTTTATTGTTAAATATTTAGATGGATTCTCCCCTTATTCTAAAAATAATATTGCAGGTCAGATAAAATCATTGATTTTTAAATGGCAAAAGAGATTGGTTATTGAATTTACCGTTTAGTCTACTCACCGGAGGAAAATGAAATGAAAACAACAATAAGCCGTCGTGAATTTAGTTTAACTGTAGCTGCCGGAACTTTGGGTTTAATAACCGGCTGCAGCACAACAAATCGATTTGATATTCTTATTAAGAACGGGCTAATTATTGATGGGTCAGGTGCACAGTCATTTAAAAAAGACATTGGCATCATCGGAAATAAAATAGTCGCCATCGATGATTTGAAAAACTCCACAGCTGATGTGATAATAGACGCTGAAAATCTTGTGGTATCTCCTGGTTTTATTGATATACATACCCATACCGATATTGGACTATTTGTTAATTCCAATGCGGAGAGTAAAATACACCAGGGAGTTACAACTGAAGTATCGGGTAATTGTGGTGATTCGCCCTTCCCATTAAATGATGTGGATTTCCTGGAATTGGATACAAATACATTTGAAAAATATGGAATTCACATTGACTGGAGGAATACCGACGGTTTTTTAAGGAGACTTGAAGACCAGAAAATCTCCATTAATTATGCAACATTTACAGGGCATGGTACTCTGCGTAGCCATGTGATTGGGAGAAATGATATCCAGGCAACCCCGGGACAAATTAAGGAGATGAAGGATGTTTTAGAACGTTCCATGGCGGACGGCAGCTTTGGACTCTCTACCGGCCTTGAGTATGCTCCGGGAAGTTACTCATCTACCACAGAACTGATTGAGGTAAACAAAATAGTCGCAAAACATGGAGGAATTCATGCTACACACATACGTAGTGAAGACGATCATGTTGAAGAGGCTATTCAGGAGGCTTTGCAAATTTGTAAGCAAGCGGAAGTCTCCACACAGATTTCACACCTGAAAGCATGCAATTTCGCCAACTGGCATAAAATTGACCATGTGCTGGAGATGATTCATACTGCTGCAGACTCCGGGTTGGCGGTTTCAGCCGATCGCTATCCTTATATCGCTTACAGCACAGGTCTTACCATGTTTTTGCCATTATGGTCCCGCCAGGGAAGTACGGAAGAAATTCTCAACAGGTTGAAGAATAGAGTCATGGCGCAAAAAATTAGTGATTATGTGGAAGACAAGGGGCATCGTATCGGAGGATGGGACCGGGTGGTTATCAGCTCCTGTAACTTAGAAAAGAATGAAAAATGGGAAGGAAAATCGGTTCATGCCTGTGCAAATGAACTAAGTACAACACCCTTTGAATTTATCCGAAATATTTTGCTCGAAGAGAAGAACCGTGTACAGATTGTTGGATTTGGAATGGATGAAGACAATTTGAAAAAGGTTCTTTCATCTTCTTTAGTAATGATTGGTTCTGATGGAACTGCGGTGGCACCACACGGAAAACTTGCAGAAGGGAAACCCCACCCCCGGTATTACGGGACATTTCCCAGGGTTCTTGGTAAATATGCCAGGGAAGAGAAACTATTTGAGCTGACCACCGCGGTTAAAAAGATGACCTCCATGCCAGCTGCAAAACTTGGCTTGCACAAGCGCGGGCAGATTGCCAAAGATTACTTTGCGGATATCGTTCTGTTTAATCCGGAAACAGTGATTGATAATGCAAGCTTTGTAGATCCGCACCAATTTCCTTCAGGGATTGAGTATGTCATTGTAAATGGGTTGATAACTGTTCAACACGGAGTACATACGGGAGCACAGGCAGGCACTGTTTTAAGGCATCGTTCATCTTAATTTTAGTTCATACGGAAAATGAAAATAACAAGGATAAAAAGTTGGTCTGAAAACCTTGAACTTACCAGGCCTTATAGCATTGCCTATCAGACCTTTGACTCTGTTGAAAATGTTTTCGTTTATCTGGAAACCGACGGGGGGTTATATGGACTGGGAAGCGGAGCGCCGGTCCAGTCAATTACAGGTGAAAGTTTGGATGATTGTACAGCGGTTCTAAAGAATAAACTGGAAGAACTTCTGTTGGGGAAAGACATTCGTTTGATTAAGAAGCACTGTCGCACACTTGAAACAGCACTGCATAAAACACCTGCAGCAAGAGCTGCAGTGGATATAGCCTTGTATGATGTTTTTGCAAAATATTTGAACCTGCCATTGGTTGATGTGCTGGGAAGAGAGTATCATTCAATCCCTACTTCCATAACTATAGGTATTAAATCGGTAGCGGAGTCAGTTAATGAGGCTGTGGAATATGTTGGGAGGGGATTTCGAATCCTGAAAGTAAAAACCGGAAACTCGGTTGAAGAAGATATTGAGCGTATTATTAAAATACGTGAGAAAGTAGGGATGCTGATAAAAATTCGGGTAGATGCCAATCAGGGATACACTGTGGCTGAACTGGTGGAATTTGAAAAGAGCACCAGCAAGCTCAATATCGAATTCATAGAACAACCGCTGAAAAGTGATGATAATAGTGGGATGTTAAATGTCCCTGAAAGCATAAGGAAAAAGTGTATGGCAGATGAGAGTCTGCAGAATACAAATGATGCCCTGAACCTGGCCGTAAGCCCAAAACTCTTTGGTATCTACAACATTAAATTAATGAAGTGTGGCGGGATCAATTCAGCGCTGCAAATTGCGGAAATCGCCAGGCTCGCAAAAATTGATCTGATGTGGGGATGTATGGATGAGAGCATTATTAGCATCTCAGCGGCATTGCACGCTGCCCTGGCCAGCCCTGCAACAAGGTATCTGGATTTAGACGGAAGTCTGGATTTGGCCCGCGACCTGGTCAGTGGTGGTTTTATTCTAAAAAATGGAACTTTATCAGTGAATGAAACTCCAGGTTTAGGCTGTACGCTATTAAAAGGAACCAACATATGATTAGCGGAGAGGCAGTTGTTTTTACAAACGGATTATTGGATACTAATTTTGCTAAAACCTGTCATGGGTTATTGCGCGGGGGAAATAGGTTTGATGTTCTCGGCGTTATTGATCACATTCATTATGGAGTGGATGCCGGGGAATTGTTAGATGGAATGAGCAGAGGAGTTCATGTTTATAAATCCGTGGATGAATTTATGAAGCAATATCCCCGAAAGCCCAGATATTTTGTTGTTGGAGTTGCTTTTCCGGGCGGACAGTTGCCAGGGTCCAGCAGAGATGAAATTGTCCAGGCAATGAAACATGGCCTGTCGATTATTTGCGGACTACATCAATTTCTCAGCGAGGACCCTGAATTCCGGCAGATTGCAAAAGAAGAAGGCGTTGAACTTATAGATATCAGAAAGCCATCCCCCACCAGTGGACTGCACTTCTGGAGTGGAGAAATTCTTTCTGTAAAGACACCAAAAATTACAGTATTGGGTACGGACTGTGCCATAGGGAAACGCACCACATGTCGATTTCTATTGGAAGCCTGCAATGCCAGCGGTATCAAAACGGAAATGATTTATACCGGCCAGACAGGATGGATGCAGGGCTACAGGCATGGATTTATTTTTGATGCAACGCCGAATGACTTTGTTGGAGGTGAAATTGAAAGAGTGATCATGGAGTGTGACAGAGAATCTTCTCCGGATCTAATATTAATAGAGGGCCAGTCTTCATTAATGAATCCTTCGGGACCGTGCGGATCAGAATTTTTACTTTCAGGTAATGCAAAGGGAGTTATCCTGCAGCATGCCCCGGCAAGAATCTATTTTGAGGATTTAGAAGATGTCGGCTGTTTCATTCCACCATTGGAAAAGGAGATCGAAATCATCCGAATGTTTGGAGCAGAAGTCCTGGCAATTACACTTAACGAGGAGAATATGGAGAACTCAAAAATGGTAGCATATCAAAGGCAGCTGGAGAGAGAGTTTTCCATTCCCGTAAACAGACCGCTTAAGAATGGGATTGAACCACTTATCCCTGTTATACGCGAATTCATTAGAAGATAGGAGAAGGATGAAGATTGAAACACTATCAGGATGAAATTTTATAAGATATTTAAAGATATTCATTTTCATACGGGCCTGTTTATCAGCCCATTTATCCTGATATTTTCCATTAGCGCTCTGATACTGAACCATCATTTTGTGGATTGGCAGGAGGATTGGCAAGAGTGGTACTTTTCGGCCAATCCTAAAGTCGATGAGGGTGTCAAATTTAATTTCCCAGCTCCTGACAAAACGGATCTTGACTATGCAAAAGACATTTTAAAACAGATAAATATATCAGGAGAGATAGCTGGTGTTTTTAGGGACTCAATCAAAATGTATATGCCAGTAACTAAACCGGGATATCGAATCTCTATTAAAGCAGATCTAACATCTGGGATTGCATATATCCATAGTGAACAGACTAACCTTTGGAAGAAATTAATCTGGTTACATAAAATGCCAGGTCCTCACAATGCGAATATTCGCGGTAATTGGATGTATACGAAGATTTGGGGATCATTGGTTGATCTTTTCGTGATCTGTATTCTCTTCTCAAGCATCACAGGTATCGTTCTCTGGTGTTTTTTTAAAGAGGAAAGGACCTATGGACTAATCGCGTTATTTATCGGCTTAGTTTCCATTGTTTTATTAATCATTGGCCTGAAAAATTAATTAAAATGGACACCACAAAGGTTAAGAAAGGTTTGATTAAATGGAGTCGAAAAATCCATATATACCTTGGCTTATGCTTACTCTTTTTTATCATGTTATTTGGATTTAGCGGGTTACTGTTGAATCATCATTGGGAGTTTGCTAAATTTTGGGAGAACAGGAAAGAGATCAAATATGATAAAACCATTCAAATAAGTGTAGAAAGGGAACAAGACGCCCTGGTGCATGAAATAGTAAATAAACTAGACCTGAATGGTAACATTATAAATCCCAGATTTTCAAATGATTCTATCCTTTTGAGTTTTATTGTCGCAAAACCTGGAACACGTTATGACATTCAGGCAAATTTGAATGAAGGAGAGATAATGATAAAGGAAGCTAAATTTAATAATTGGGGGACAATGCGCAATTTGCATACCATCAGAAACCCAACCCAAAAAGAACAGGGTGAACGATATCAATCAGTATTGGCTTCTATTTGGAGCATTTCCATAGATGTTGTATCGGTGGGTCTTATTGTAATCTGCCTGGGGGGCTGGTATTTATGGCTGCAAGTTGGGAGGAAAAGATTTTATCTCGGTCTTATTTCAATAGTCAGTGGTTTCGTGGTGTGTATTTACTTTTTACTTTTTTAAAGATGAAGACATCCTCTATGCACAAAGTATTTAATATAATAATTTTTTCGCTCGTTATCACAAACAATGTAGCTGCGCAACAAAACCCATATCCCCCAAGCCCAATAATTAAAGAAGTTAAATTTATATGGTCTTCGCACATCAGGCTGGCTTCGGGTAGTGACAATTGGCCAATTACATGGGCCGATGATGACAATCAGTATACAGTTTGGGGTGACGGGGGAGGCTTTGGAGGGACCAATAGTATTGGGCGTTCAAGCATAGGAGTGGCACGCATTGAAGGCAATTGGCACGATTTAAAAACTACAAATGTCTGGGGCGGATATAATACTTTGAATAATCATAAAGTTATCGGAAAAAGCTATGGAATTGTCTCTATTGATAGTGTGTTGTATATGTGGGTAGGTATGCTTGAAACGGAAAAAGATCCCTTTAAGGAGGTAAAAATAGCCTACTCTAAAGACCATGGCGCTACATGGGAATTTGCTGACTGGTCCTTAGATAGAAAAGACGGTGTAATGATGCCCACAGTTTGCAATTACGGGAAAAATTACAAAGGGGCAAAAGATGAGTATGTATATAGTTACCTCATCCGTTTTCAGTCATATGAAGGGCCTGATGATTACCTTGATAAAGTTGATTGGTTGAATTGTCAAAAGCCGGGATTAATAGATTTAGCACGGGTTCATAAAGGTGAAATTTTAAATCGCAATGCATATACATATTTTGCTGGCATACAGGATGATGTTCCAGTATGGACAAAAGAGATTAATAATCGCAAACCAGTGTTTGAAAACCAGGATGGTGTCGGGTGGTGTATAAATGTGAGCTACAATGAAGGTCTGAATCGATATCTTCTTACAACCGAGCATACGGAAACACACAGGGGGAATCTTAGTATTTTCGACGCACCTGAGCCATGGGGGCCATGGACAACAGTTTTTTATGAAAAAAAATGGGGTGAAGGCCATTTCCCACTTAACACATTTTATTGGAACTTTTCCAATAAATGGATGAGTAAAGATGGAAAGTCGTTTTCGTTACTTTTTACTGGGCGCAAAGAAAATGACTCATTTAATTTGATTAGGGGCAAATTTGTCACCGAAATAGAAAATTAAGGCAATAACAGAGGTTAGGGATTATTAATCTCACTTAAACTTAGAAATAATGAATACCAGATACCTAAGAAAACAGTTACTTTCCATGGCAATAGGCTTCATGGTTCTATTTGTTTCGGTTTTTTCTGCCCTGGCAAATGATGGTCCTGCTGAAGAGGAAAAAGTATTTGTGATTCATGCCCCGATCAGGGATCTGGTTGAATTTCGCAAACTGGCGGAACAGGCTGCCAGGTTGAAACCATTCGGCAGGGTTGAAGTCAATATCAGTACCCTGGCCGACAAAGGATTTCATGATGTTCCGGAAGGAAGGAATTACTGGTTTGAATACACAAGTTACAATCCAACCCCCTATAAGTTCTTTCCCGATCCGAAAATTGCCCCTTTTATTCCGGCAGAATTTGTGAAGAAGAACCGCGAATTGCTTCTGGCGAAAGCTGATATCTTACGCAAGTACGGACTGGATGCAGCATTCTGGTCTTATGAACCCAATTACTTACCTGAGGCATTCTTTGAAGCTTATCCACACTTGCGGGGCGCGAGGGTTGACCATCCGAGAAGGGGAAACCATCCGGCTTTTGCACCCTGCGTCAGTGTAGAAGAGACACAGGAGATTTTTGCAGGTATGGTTGCCGAACTGCTGGAAAATGTTCCGGAGATCCATACCTTCTTTTTCAAAACCAACGATGCAGGATCCGGTATCTGCTGGTCTGACTGGCAGTACACCGGACCCAATGGTCCTACACATTGCAAGAACATCAGTATGGGGGAGAGGGTTGCAACTCTGATGAATACATTTAAAGATGGAGCGGGACAGGCGGGACAGGATGTTTCAATCTACTTAACAGGTTCCATGTTTTCCGATGAAGAGAAGGATGATATTTTTACTCACCTGCCCGATGACTGTTATTTCCAGAGCCACAATTCTGATAAGGTAAGAGGAATAAGTAGCATGATTTCAGGTAATTACCCGGTCAGAGGTCTGTTGTTCCCCCTGGATATTTTAAGGAGTACTCACGCGGTTTCAAGGGGAAGTGCCAATACAGTGTTCATCAGTTTCAGGGCATCTTACGACAGGGGTTATGAGAGGCTTGATGCAGTAAATATGTTTTTTGATCTGTTGGTGGAGAACCTGGGTACCACACCTCCCGTAGGGCATATTGCCGAGATGGAGCAATTGTATAAGATATGTGAAGAGTGGGCTGGTGAGCAATCCGCTGAACAGCTGTATAATGCGTTTATTACACTGGAAGAAGCAAACAATTACAAAAGAGACTCAATGCGTGGCCCCACAGGTATTTACTGGGGTGTCTCTGTCAGGCATATCACAAGGCCACTGGTAGTAGCGCCAGACAGACTCTCTGAAGAAGAAGAGGCTTATTTCCTGCCATACGTTTTTAATCCTTCAGAACAGGAGGCCCGCATGGATTATACCGATATTCATGGTGCCCACCGTGAAGTTCCTTCCGGTTCTGTCGATAACTATGTTTCCAGAGTCCACAGGGCCATCAGGTTGATGGAAGGAGTAAGCGAATCCGCTCCGGAAAAAGAGTTCATTTTTAATATGGCGAAAGCATTGAAAATATATTGCAGCATTTTCAGAAGTGTAGGTAATTTTGCAGAGGCACAGGCCATCAGGGACCGCAATGCTGAAAAGCTCAGCGTAGCTCCTCACAGGCCGGATAAAACTCCCACCTGGGACGGAGATCCTGAGCTACAGAAATTCAATGCCATCATGCGGGACGAACTGGACAATACCCAGGAGTTGATCGACCTGCTGGAAGATGGTGGCATGGATTTTATCAGTCATGCCAAT
This sequence comes from Bacteroidales bacterium, assembly GCA_029938715.1. Classification (GTDB taxonomy): domain Bacteria; phylum Bacteroidota; class Bacteroidia; order Bacteroidales. The sequence continues at coordinate 39,691 of JAOZUK010000014.1, forward strand.
GACTCAAAATATGAGGATACTTTCTTACTGGGACCGGATCTGATTGAGCAGTTGAAATTGAAAAGGAAGATTATGATCGCCCACTGGACAGATATTGAGGGGTATATGGCTACTCCATTTAAATAAATATACCAGAGCAACATGAAATTACCCCATTGTTTTGGATCTCTATTACTTACTGTTCTTATTGGATGTAGTTCAACTGATCAAAGAAATCCGGTAAAACCAATATTGAAAGTATCTGAGAATAGCAGGTATCTGATATTCGAGAATGGTGAACCGTTTTTTTGGTTGGGAGGTACAACCTGGGGTATGTCTGAGTGGTTAACCCGTGAGGATATAGATTATTATCTCGATAATCGAAAAGAAAAAGGATTCAACCTGGTTCAAATATCTCTTTTTTGGGGGAAGAGAGTAGATGATCCTGTTAATTTTTCGATTAATCCACCCAATGCGTATGGGTTTCAGGCTTTTGTGGAAGTGGAAGGAGAGCCTGTCCCGTGTCAGCCATGCATTATGGAAGGAGGAACACCTCAATCCCCAAACGACTATTGGGATCATGTTGAATACATTATTCAGGCAGCTGAAAAAAGAGATATCATAGTTGCATTATTGCCAGTATGGGGCAGACGTTATGTAAATGCAACCCATAAGGGATTTTCCAGTAATCTCTTTTCTATTCAGGCTATGAATGGCTATGGTAATTTTCTGGGTCAACGCTTCCAGGATTATTCAAATATAATCTGGGTGATGGGTGGTGATGTGGCAGCCGATGCTGGAGGTGATTTTCTTCACCACTATCGGTCAATGGCTGAAGGGATCATTACCGGAATAACAGGTGAAACAGTCCAATGGGATGAAGAATCTCCATTATGGGACTATGCGCTCATGACCTATCATCCCGATGGGACCCCATTACTAAACTCTTCTGAATGGTTTCATAATGACCCCTGGCTGGATTTTAATATGATTGAAACTTATCAATCCAGAAACATGGTATATAAGGCAGTGCAACATGATTACATCTTAGATTCTCCTGTAAAGCCTACTGTGATGGGAGAACCTGCATATGAAGGAGAACGCAAACCCACTGGATTTTCTACTGGAGTTCAAATGAGAAGACAGGCATATCACAGTTTCTTTGGTGGTGCAGCAGGGTTTACTTATGGAGCTTTTCGTGACAAGGAGGGAAACGGACCTTTATTTAGCCCTTATGAAGGATGGAAGAAATTATTGGACATGGAGGGTGCAAATTCAATGAAATTTGTAAAGTCATTTTGTCTCAATCACAACTGGCCCCACTGGATACCCGTTCATGATATGATTATGTCAAACCTTGGAAATGGCGAAATGCAAAAGGTTGCAGTAATTGCTGAATCAACTGGTGAATGCTTCATATACTATCCTGATAACAGTCATTCACAGCTTGAATTATCAAAGTACTTTAAAGAAGCAGAAAAGGTTTTCGTTCAATGGTTTAATACGGCCTCAGGAACATATTCTGTCAAATCTCAGTTAGCAGTTTCTGAAGAAGATATCTATCTTAGCCCGCCAGCTGACTGGTCTGAAGCTATACTTATTTTATCGGCATGCATTGGCAGATAGGACGAAATCGTAAGTGGAG